>JAOPUY010000242.1 GCA_025963265.1 Frankiales bacterium
CGTTGGCCACGAACTGCGGGGTGGCCAGCACCAACATCAGCACGCCGTCGGCCAGCTCGCCGGCCAGCGAGAGCATTTTCGGACCGGTCGCGCCGATGAAGATCGGGGGCGCCTTTTCCGGCGGGAAGGACAGCTTCACGTCGTTGAAGGTGAAGCGCTTGCCGTCGCTGAGCTGCTCGCCCTGCAGCAGGGCGCGCACCGAGGTCACCGTCTCGCGCATGGTGGCCAGCGGCGCCGAATGCGCAATGCCCAACTGGTCGAGCCAGGCCGGCACACCGCTGCCGAAGCCGAGCTTGAACCGGTCCGGGAACGCACCGGCGATGGCGCCGGCTTCCATCGCCGCGAGCGCCGGGTGGCGGGTGTAGATCGGCAGCAGGCCGATGCCGACCGAGATGCGCGAGGTGAGGCCGAGGACAGCGGTCGCCCCGGCGACGCCGCCGGTGTAGAAGTAGTCCTCGCTCATCCAGATGCTGTCGAAGCCAGCGTCCTCGATGGCTTTGGACACCTCGGACAACATCGAGGGGGGCACCGTGCTTCCGAGGACGTAACCGACCTTGGTCATGAGTGAGCTCCGATCGGGGAAGGGGTCTGGTTGAAACGGGGCAGGACGTCGCGCAGGGCCCAGGCCGGACCGCCGACCTCGACGTGGGTGATGCCGGACGGCGTTGAGATCAAGGTGTCGACGCCATGCGAGCTCCAGGGCGTCCCGTCGGCCAACACGCCCTTCTCCCGCCAGATCACGGCGGTGGCCGCGTCCGCGCGCAGGACGTCGACCAGCTGGAAGTCGAGCGCGCCGAACACCTCGCTCTGGAAGGTGAAATAGGCGGCGAGCTCGGCGCGGCCGACGAAGGGCCGGTAGGAGGGAAAGTGGACGACGGCGCGCGGGTCGAGGACGGCCAGCACACCGGCGATGTCGCCGCTGAGAAAGGCCAGGTAGAACGCGTCGACTGGGGCCGGCATCAGCGCGATCAGCTCAGCGTTGCCCGCGGTGTCGTAAGGCTCCTGGCCCGTGTGGCCGGCGGGGAGCACCGGCAGCGTCTCGATCGCGGTCATCACGCCCCCTCGTCGAACGCGAGGTGGTAGCCGCCGCCGAGGGGAATCGTCGCGCCGGTCAGCAGGTCGAAGGCGGGGTTCGTGGTCAGCGTGACCACGGCTTGGGCCAGTTCGGCCCGGGTGCCGAAGCGGCTCAACGGAGTCAGCGCGAGCATCGCGGGGACGGCCGCCGGGTTGAGCGAGTTCATCAGCGGCACGCTCTCCTCGATCTGGCCGGGAGCGACCGCGTTCACCGTGATCTCGGGGGCGAGTTCAACGGCCAGGGCCTCGGTGAGAAAGGTCAGGGCCGCCTTCACGAAGCCGTACGTGCCGTGGTTGCGCTTGTTGGTCGAGGCCGTGGTGATGTTGACTATTCGCCCGTAGCCCGCCTCGCGCATCCCCGGCGCCACCAGCTGAGCCAGCCGCAGCTGGGAGCTGAAGCCGGCCTGGAGCGCCTGCTGCCAGGCCTGCGGATCGACCTGGGAGACCGGCGTGCCGTCCCACGGCCCGAGGTTGTTGATCAGCACGTTGATCGGCCCGCCGAGGGCGGACGCGGCCTCGGCGGCCAGCTGGTCAGCCGCCCCGGGGTCAGCCAGGTCGGCGCTGACATAGCCGAGCGTGGCGTCGGCGGCGACCCGCTCCGGCGTCGGCAGGTCGAAGTGCGGCCGGCGGCCGTGAAAGACGACCGACGCGCCGGCCGCGACATAGGCGTTGGCGATGGCCAGCCCGAGCGCGTCGGTCGAGGCCGTCACCAGGACTCGTCGATGGCTGGCCGCCGATCGCGGTGACGCCTGGGCGATCGCGCGCGTCGCACTCAGGACCGGAGCCGAGGCGGCGGCCGTCGATGGCGCCTCTTCGACATCGTCACCGTAGGCCGCCACCTCGGTGAGCAATCCGGCCGGATGGGAGAAGCTGATCAAGCGGCGGGTGTGCGGCTGCCCGGGGCGGGCGGGCGCGATGAGGACGCTGCGACCGGCGTGGGCGAGCAGCGAGAGTCCCGCGCGTTGGGCGACGTCGATTCCCCGCAGCAGGTCGATCAGCTCGGTCGCCGTGCTGGCCCGGGCATTGAGGTTCACCCGCAGCGCTGGCTCGGCGATCGCGGCCAAGCTCGTTTCACTCGGGCGCCGGGCCAGATCCAGGATCGCGGCCCGGACGTCGGTCGCGCTAGGCATCCAACAGCTCCCTCGACGCGGCGGGCAGGATGCCGACGCGGTGCAGACCGTCGACGAAGTCCCGGTATTGCGGGCGGATCGCGATGGCCCGCTCGAGGTGGCCGCGTCCTTCGGTCAGTTCGCCCGCGCGCACCAGCAGGACGCCCTTCCAGAACGTCGGCTCCGGATCGGCGCCGATGACGGCCTGAGCGGCGTCGATCGCGCTGAGGGCGGCGACTAGTTCGGGTCCCGCGGTGGGCGAGTCGGTCGAGAGCAGCCCGGGGGCGAAGACCGCGGTGCCGAAGACCGCGTGCGCGTCGCTTAGTTCGACCAGCCGGCGCAGCTCGACCAACGGCGCGGGGTGCTCATCCACCCGGACGTCGATCAGCCGGTTGCTCCACGGCCGCTCGCCGGTCTGGCCCGAGACGATCACCAGCGAGGCCGACAGCCGGCCTCGGGCGTCGCCCCCGGCGGCCTCGGCCGCGTCCAACGCGGCGAGAACCCGTTCGGCCAGCGAGCCGGTGGCTGAGGTGTAGGCGGCCAGCATCGCCGGCACCACGCCGTCGTTGGCCAGCATGTTGCCCAGCACGACGACGTTGTCGCCGGTCAGCTGGCCCTTGGCCGGCACGCAGCGGGCCCCGGTGAACATCGAGCTCTGACCGGTGGCATCGAGGAACGCGACCTGCCGCAGCTCGCGTTCGGCGTCGGCGGCCAGCAGCTCGCTCAGGGCGGCCGCGGCCGAGGCGCCGGCGGCCATCAACGCCAGGCCGTCGGGACCATAGGACGGCTCGACGAAGGACTGCGTGGTCACGACGCCGACGCCGGCCTGCGCGAAGGTCACGACCCGGCCCAGGGCGAAGTAGTGCGACTGGCTGGCGACGGCCAGCTGTCCGCTCGCCGGGTCGCGAGCGACGATGGAGTAGGTCACTGGTCGGCGACTTTCGGGGCCTCGGCGAAACCGCCCGATGAGGTGTTTCCCCACGGGGTGTAACCGAGTCCGCGGCTGGCGTAGTTGTCGTTGAAGGCCGGGCGCAGCTCCTCGGCCGGGGGCAGGGTCGAGCAGTGGAAGTGCCACATGGTCCAGGTGGGCGCGCCGGCGCCGTCATCGCGCTTGTAGACCTCGGTGGCCCGGATCGGAGCGCCGCCGTCTTCGCCGTAGTAGTCTGCGACCACGGTTACGTCGGTGGGATCCTGCCGGTAGCGAGAGGGAAAGACGTCCACGCAGGCGAGATAGTCCATATCGCCGCTGATGTCCAGGC
>JAOPUY010000274.1 GCA_025963265.1 Frankiales bacterium
GACGCCGGCCCCGGTCTGGATCAGATAGACCAGGAAGACGGCCGGAAAGATCAGCCGCTTGAGCGGTGTGTCCCATTTCGCGTGGCGGCGCAGCTCAGCGGCCGGCTCCACCTCGGGAAGCGTTCCGCTCGCTCGGGCGCGATCTGAGTCCACGTCGGTGAACCTTAAGGGCGTCCGGCGTCGCGGCGGTAGGCCCACATCGCGCCGTAGGTCAGCACGATCGACCAGACGGCGACCACGACCCAGCCGGTGGTGCCCCAAGCCCGGCCGCCGGTCGCGGTCTGGCCGGCGCGGACGATCCAGTACGAAGGGATCACCTGAGTGATTTTGTTGAACAGCGAGCCGTCGGCGCCGAGCTGGCCGAACGCGCCGCCGAAGATCGACAGGAAGCTCATCCCGCCGCCCATGACCGGTCCCATCGAATCGCTCTTGATCAGGTGACCGAGCATGATGCCTAGCGCGACGAACGGGATCAGCCCGATCAGGATCAGCGCGGTCATCTCGACCCAACGCTGCAGCGGCATCCGCACGCCCAGGCTGATTCCGGCGACATACAGCAGCGTGATGGTGATGGCGGCCATCAGGTAGCTGGTCGCCACCTTCGTCCGCAGGTAGCTCAGCGGCGACAGCGGGGAGATCCGCAGCTGGCGGGTCCAGCCCCGGTCGCGCTCGAAGGCGATCCGGGCGCCCCCGCCGATGACCGCGCCCAACCCGCCGAAGGTGATCATTCCGGCCATGTAATAGGTGGGAAAGGGCAGGTCGCCCACCACGGCGTCCTTGTTCTGACCGGCGATCACCAGATAGAGGACGATCGGGAAGATCAAGGAGAAGATGAAGTTTTGCCGGTTGCGGAACAGCCGCAGGATCTCGTAGCGGAAGTAGATGGCGTTCACTGGTCAACCCCCGTGTGGGCATGCTCGGTGTGGTCTCGCTCGGTTTGGCCCGGGTGAGCGGCGGGATCGCCGGTCAGCGCGAGGAACGCCTCTTCCAGGCCGGCGCCGCTGATCTCGACGTCGCGCGCCTGGGCGTAATTGCTCAACAGGGCCCGGATGGCCTGATCGGAGTCCGAGCAGGTGAGCACGATGGCCTCGCCGCGGGATTCGGCCAGGCTCACCCCGGGCAGCGCGCGCAGGGCCGGCAGGTCGGCCTGCGGCAGCGTCGCCCGGATGGTCTTGAGGCCGACGGTCGCCTTGATCTCGGTCGTCGGACCGTCGGCGACAACCCGCCCCCGGGCCATCAGGATGATCCGGTCGGCGTAGGAGTCGGCCTCCTCGAGGTAGTGCGTCGCGAACACGACCGTCTTACCTGAGGACGCGACGTTGCGCATGAAGGTCCAGAACTGATGACGTCCCTCGACGTCCATGGCCACCGTCGGCTCGTCCAGGACCAGCAGCTCGGGGTTGGTGACCAGAGCCAGCGCGGCCCGCACCCGTTGGGTCTGGCCGCCGGAGAGTTTGTCGGTCCGCTGCCCGGCGATCTCGGTGATGCCGGTGACGGCGAGCACCTCGGCGACGGGCAACGGGTTGGGGTAGAGCGAGGCCATCATCGTGATGAGCTCGCGCACGGTGAGAAAGGCGATCAGGCCGCCGCTCTGCAGCATGGCGCCGACTGTGCCGGCGGCCACGGCGTCGCGCGCCGATCGACCGAACAAGGTGACGCTGCCCGAGTCGGGAGGCAGCAGGCCCAGCATCATGTCGATCGTGGTGGATTTGCCGGCCCCGTTGGGCCCGAGTAGGGCGACTGTCTCGCCGGGGGCGATCTCGATGTCGACGCCGCGCACCGCGTGCACGTCGCCGAAACTCTTGGTCAATCCGGCCAGGCTGATGCCGCCGGTAGTCGGGCCTCTGGTCAAGGCAGCGGTGTTGACTGTCATGGCCTGAATCTTGGCCGGGTTCGGCGCGGGGCGGGAGTGCCGTGCCGCGGGCCCGACCGCTGACATTCGTCAGGGGTTGGCCGGCCCAGCCGCTGCCGCCGGTCGCCTCGACACTGCCGCCGGTCGGCCCGACGCGCGCCGATACAGTAACCAAGGTGACCGATCACCCCTCCCAAAACCAGTCCGCGGACGGCTCTGACCGGTCAGGTTCAGACCAGGTCGCGGACGATTTGCCCGAGCAGTTGAAGATCCGGCGGGAGAAGTACGACCGGCTGATGGCCGACCCCGACCGAGCCCCGTTCCCGGTCGGCGTGGCGCGCACCCACACACTGGCCGAGATCCGGGCGGCCTATCCGGATCTGCAGGCCGATGAGGTGACCGGCGTGCGGGTCGGCGTGACCGGCCGGGTGATCTTCGTCCGCAACACCGGCAAGCTGTGCTTCGCCATGCTGCGCGAGGGCGGCGTGGAACTGCAGGCGATGCTCTCGTTGGACAAGGTCGGAGCGGACCTGCTGGCCGAATGGAAGGCCGATGTGGACTTGGGTGACCAGGTCCTGGTCACCGGGGAGGTCATCTCCTCTCGGCGCGGCGAGTTGTCGGTGCTGGCCGACTCGTGGCGGATGACCGCCAAGGCGTTGCGTCCGTTGCCGGTCGCGCACAAGCCGATGAGCGAGGAAGCTCGGGTCCGTCAGCGCTACGTGGACCTGATCGTCCGGCCGGAAGCGCGCGACATGGTCGAGTTGCGGGCCGCGGTGATCCGCTCGCTGCGGCGGACGCTTGAGTCGCGGGGCTACCTCGAGGTCGAGACGCCGGTGCTGCAGAGCATCCACGGCGGGGCGGCCGCCCGGCCGTTCCACACGCACCTCAACGCCTTCGACCTGCCCATGTCGCTGCGCATCGCGCTCGAGCTGCCGCTTAAGCGCTGCATCGTCGGCGGCATCGACCAGGTCTTCGAGATCGGTCGGATCTTTCGCAATGAGGGGGTCGACTCCACCCACTCGCCCGAGTTCACGATGCTTGAGGCATATCAGGCCTACGGCGACTACAACACGATGGCGGAGTTGACCCGGGCGCTAATACTCGAGGCGGCGACCGCAGTCGGAATAGCGACTCCGATAGCTCACAACGGTGAAGAAATCAATCTTTTTGACGAATGGCGGTGGGTGACTGTTCACGAGCTGGTCAGCGAGGCCGTGGGCGCGCCGGTGAGTCCGGATACCGGTGAATCGGAGTTGCGGGCCCACGCCGCCGCTCACGATGTGCCGCTGAAGCCCGAATGGGGCGCCGGTGACATCGTTTTGGAGTTATTTGAGAAGTTAGTTGAACACACGCTAATCCAACCCACGTTCGTGGCGGACTACCCACGCGCGGTAAAGCCGCTGGCTCGCACCCACCGAAATGATCCGCGCTTGGCTGAGGCCTGGGACCTGATCATCGGCGGGGTCGAGATCGCCCCCGCCTACTCGGAATTGGTCGACCCGGTCGAGCAACGCCGTTTGCTGGTCGAGCAGTCGCTGGCCGCCGCCGCTGGGGATGAAGAGGCGATGGCGCTGGACGAGGATTTCCTGCAGGCGCTCGAATACGGAATGCCACCGACCGGCGGTTTGGGCCTGGGCGTGGACCGGCTAGTGTCGCTGCTCACAGGCAAAGGCATTCGGGAGACCATCTTGTTTCCGCTATTGAAGCCGCTTTGACCCGATCAGAGTGACGCCAGGTGCATGGCGAAATGCGGATTTAAACGTCAGCGACCCTGGCGGAAAGCGTTTAGCGCGCATTTTCTCTCGACACGCAGGCTAACCCGACGGTCCGGCCAGACATTGCGTGCTTTAATAGATGAGTGTAGATTTCACACAAACCCAACATGCACTTATCACAACGAGGATGTTCTTCCATGGCGCAAAAGATCCAGGTGCTGCTTGTCGATGACCTAGACGGCGGCAACGCCGACGAGACCGTCAGTTTCGCCCTCGACGGCGCCACCTACGAGATCGACCTGTCCAGCGACAACGCCGGCGTCCTGCGCGAGGTGCTGGCGCCCTACGTCGGCAACGCCCGGCGATCCAGCCGCGGCCCCGGCCGCTCGGTGACGGCGACCCGCGCGACCCGCGGCGGCGTCGCCCGGGCCGACCGCGAGCAGACCCAGGCCATTCGTGAGTGGGCTCGCAAGAACGGCCACAAAGTCTCTGACCGCGGCCGCATCCCAGCCACGGTCGTCGAGGCCTACAACGCCGCAAACTAGATGGCTGGACGCGCCGTGTTAGCACGGCGTAAAGTTCGCTGGCAGCGGACTAGGGCATCAGAATCGGTATCCGGCCGTTGAGTTGACTAGAGTCAGACCAGCGGGTCGAGTTCACCGAATCCCCTCATGAATCCGATCTCGCGGTTAGGGGAGTGAAGCCATGTTCGAACGGTTTACCGACCGTGCCCGACGTGTTGTCGTCTTGGCCCAAGAAGAGGCCCGGATGCTCAACCACAACTACATCGGGACCGAGCACATCCTGCTCGGACTGATCCACGAGGGCGAGGGCGTGGCCGCGAAGGCCATGGAATCGCTCGGCATCTCTCTCGAAGCTGTGCGACAGCAGGTGGAGGAGATCATCGGCCAGGGCCAGCAGGCTCCGTCCGGTCACATCCCCTTCACCCCGCGAGCCAAGAAGGTGCTGGAACTCTCGCTGCGCGAGGCGTTGCAACTCGGCCACAACTACATCGGCACCGAGCACATCCTGCTCGGCCTCATCCGCGAGGGCGAGGGCGTGGCGGCTCAGGTGCTGGTCAAGCTGGGCGCCGACCTGACCCGCGTTCGCCAGCAGGTCATCCAGCTGCTCAACGGCTACCAGTCCAAGGAGCCGGCCGGCGGCAACGCCCCTGAGGGCACCCCGTCGACCTCGTTGGTCCTGGACCAATTCGGCCGCAACCTCACCCAGGCCGCCCGCGAGGGCAAGCTCGACCCGGTGATCGGACGCGAGAAAGAGATCGAGCGCCTGATGCAGGTGCTGTCTCGCCGGACCAAGAACAACCCGGTCCTGATCGGGGAACCCGGCGTCGGCAAGACGGCCGTCGTCGAGGGCCTGGCCCAGGCGATCGTGCGGGGCGAGGTGCCCGAGACGCTGAAGGACAAGCAGCTGTACACGCTTGACCTCGGCTCGCTGGTCGCCGGCTCGCGCTACCGCGGCGACT
>JAOPUY010000310.1 GCA_025963265.1 Frankiales bacterium
CGCTGCGAGGGTGGCCTCTCGGCGCCGGAGCTCGGCGTTCAACGACACCAGTACGCGATCAGTCAGTTGCGGGTCGAGGTCGGTGGCCATTCCAGTGACGTGCGGCAGCCCCTGGCAATCGGCGAAAGCGGATCCGCCTTTGTAGTCGATGAGCACGAGCGCTAATCGTTCGGGAGGCTGCCGGGCGGTGAGACCCGCGATGAGCGCCCGGAGCAGCTCGGATTTGCCCGAGCCCGTCATTCCGGCGATCAACGCGTGCGGCCCGTCGCGCACCAGGTCCAGCCACACCGGGCCGTCCCGGCCGACCCCGATCGGCGTCGAGCAGCTCGCGCGAGACTGCCAGCTGGCCGCCAACGCCGCCGCTGCCCACGCCCCAGACTCTGCCGTGGCCAGCGTCCCACCCTGCTCAAGCAGCGCGCCGAGGTCAGCGGCGGCGGGAAGGTCGACCCCTCCCTCGCAATCAGCCTCGCGGAGCGGCGCGAGCTGGCGGCTGAGACGCTCGGCCCAGTCGGGCCGGACGGCGTCGGCACGTATCTCGTTGACCTCCGGGGAGCCCGGAGCCGCCAGGCTCAGGGTCCCCGACGCGTGATGGGTGAAGCGAGCCCGCTGCGCGCAGGCGGGTGGAAGCTGGGCCGGGCGGTGAGCCACCACGATTCCCGTGATGCCCAACCCGGCAGCGTCGCTGAGCAGACTGCCCAGCCAGACCTGGTCGGCGTCGGATTCGGCGAGGTCGATCAGCACCAGCAGCCACGGCTCTGCGCTGCTCGCATCGCCGGGGTCAGACCGCGTCCGCGACGCGGCCCCGGCGGCCCGGCGGGCTTTGTGCTGCTCCAGCGCCTTTCCGAGCGCACGGCGCGCCGCTGGGGCCGCGGCGACCGTTACCCGTTCGGGCGGCGACCAGCGCAGCCAGCGCCAGTCGGCCGCGCCCTCCTCGACCAAGGCGCACACGCGTAGATCCCGCGGCGCATGCAGGGCGAGCGCCTGCGTCACGAGCCACCGAGCGCTGGCCCGGGTCGCGGCGGGCGGACCGGTGATGGCGAGGGGTCCCGACGCCAAGTCGACCTGAACGGGCGTGCGGGGCAGCAGCGCGGGCGGCAGCGGCTCGGACCCGCGGAGCACGCCGGTCTGGGCCGGCTGGACCGCGGTGCCGACCCGCAGGCTGAGAAAGTCCCGGTCCTCCGGCCGCCGCTCCCACAGCCGACAGCTCGGCGTGCCGACAATCTCGGCGACCGCGGCCGGGTCGGGCGCCTCGCGCCGCCGCTGGGCCGCCTCGATCGCCAAACGATCGCGCACTCGCTCGGTCGCGGCCGCTGCGGCCGAGCGGTGCTCCAGACGAGCCTTTCGTCTAGAGCGTCGCCAACCGAGGCGGTCGGTGACGGCGCCGGCCAGCAAGGCGAGCGGGCCCAGCATCGCGAAGGCCAGTAGTTGCCGATTGCCCAAGGCCAGGGCCAACCCGATCGAGAGCACGGCCGGCAGCAGCGCAGTCACCCACGGAACACTCGGATGCGTGGGATCTGCGGGCGCAATCGGCAGTTCGACGGGTTCGGCCGGCGCCGGGGCTGGCCGGCGCGCGGCTCGGCTCACCAGCCGCGTGCCGGCCTCGGCGTCCATCGTCGCGGCGGGCGGATCCGAGGCGGGCGCCAGCCGGAGCTGGGAGCTGCCGGCGGTGATGATGTCCTCCGGCGACAGCTTGAGCTCCGTCGCTCGGACCGGGGTCTCGTCGACGAGGGTGCCGTTGCTTGAGCTCAGGTCCCGCAGCCAGATGCCGTCGTGTCGCATCGACAATCGCGCGTGTGATCGCGACATGTCGGGGTCCTCGATCCGCACGTCCGCCTCAGAGCCGCGACCGATGGTGAGCTCGCCGCGGCTGAGCCCGATGCGTCGGCCGGCGTCGGGGCCGCCGATCACGTGCAGCTGCCACACCGAGCGAGCCGCCGCGATCCGGGGCGCGGCCGTCCCGAGCCGCAGCAGCGCCCCAGAACGCAGGCCGCCGCGGCCCAGCTCGGCGTGGTGCTCGACCGGGCGGCCGTCGAGGCTGATCCGGGTGCCAGGCGGCACGCGAGCCTCGGCCCACAGCAGCGCGGCCACCGCGCCCAGCTTGGTGCCCGCCGGGACTGCGATCTCGACGTCGTGGTCCCGTTCAGCCCGCAAGGTCAGTTGCAGCCGCAAGCCCGGCGCGCGGTGGTTCATCGACATGGCTGAAGTGTCGGGCGCGTGCGGCGACGCCGACGAGGTCAGCGCCAATCTGTGGATAACTTGGCGGGGGCCGGCCTTTTCCACAAGGACGAACCACGGTGGGTTGAGCGTGGGTAACTTCGGGCCGACGCGACCGGCGATCGTCGGCGCAGCTCGGCAACCAGAGGGAAGGCGCCTGAAATGATCAACGGACTCAAGGTCTCGCCCCAGCAGCTCGGCAGCCTCGGCGGTCAATGCGGCCGCACGGCGAGCGAGGTGCGGGGTCAGCACAATGCCCTCAAGTCCCAACTGAGCCCGCTGTTCGGAGCGGACTGGTCGGGAGCGGCAGCAGCGCAGTTCGCCGCGCTCTATGAGCAGTTCACTCGCAACGCCGAAGGCTTGAGCGCCGCGTTGGACGGGATCGGCCGGTTGCTCGGCCAGGCCGGCGCGAACTACGCCGAGGTGGAGCAGCAGATCGCCCGCTCCTTCCGTTCCTAGCGCGGCCGTGCCGTCGAGGCGGCCAGTGGCGGTGCGAGGCCGCGATCGGGCGTGGGAGCCAGGTCGGCGTCGGCTAGCGTTGTCGTCATGGCGGTCACTGATTCAGAGTTGCTCGGCGCGGTGGAGGCCGCCTATCGCCAGCACTTCGAGGTCGCGCCCGCGCGGGCCTCCGTCTCCTTCCTCGGGGTCGAGGCGATCGAGGTGCTGCGGTACGCCGACGGCGAGCGAGATCACTACCTCAGCCTGGGCATGTCCCGCTATCCGATGACCGATCCCGCCGCGACGATCGTCGACGAGGCCGTCGGCCCGCGAGCTGAGCTCTCGGTCACCGCGGTTGGCCTGGTCGAGGGGCTCTGGCGAAACCTGGCCATCCTGGCGGCCGCGCCCGCGGTCGAAGGCGCGGTCTACGCAGTGGGCAACCGCATCGACATCGGACAACCGCTGTGCACCGGATCGCGTTGCACCGGCGGTGTGATCTCGGCTGGGCCGCTGCACCCGATCCCGATGGCCGAGGTCAGCGACGTCGAGGTGCTGCAGCTCTTACCCGCCACGGCGACGGAGCTGGCCTGGGCTCGAGTCCACGGCAGCGATGAGCTCCGGCGGCTGTGGGACGAGGCCGGCACGAATCTGATCGATCTCGGTCGCGACGCCGTGCCGCTCAGCTGAGGAGCTCGCTAGCTCCGCTGATCGGCCGAGTGACCCCGCCGCGGCGGCGGTTGAGAGCCGACCGCGTTCACAGCCATCCGTTGCGTCGGAACGCGCGGTGCAAAGCGAAGCAGATGCTCAGCGTCACCAAGCCGATCACCGGATAGCTGTAGGTCCAATGCAGCTCGGGCATGTGGTCGAAGTTCATCCCCTCGACGCCGGCGACCATGGTCGGCACCGTGATGATCGCCACCCAGGCGCTGATCTTGCGCATGTCCTCGTTCTGGACCACGCTGACCTGCGCCAGGTTGGCCGACACCAGAGTCGTCAGCAGGTCGTCGAAGGCGCCGACTTGCTCGACCACCTGCGTCAGGTGGTCATCGACGTCGCGGAAGTACTCCCGCACGTCCTCGTTGATAAGCCGCATCGGCCGTTCGGTGAGCAGCCGCAACGGCGCGGCCAGCGGCGCCGTCGAGCGCCGCAACGCGAGGACCTCTCGCTTGAGCAGGTACAACCGGTTCGCGTCGGCGAAGCGGGTAGCCCCGGCGAAGACGGAGGTCTCGGCCTCGTCGATGTCGCGCTGCAACTCGGCGGTCACGCCCAGATAGCCGTCGACCACGCGGTCGAGGATCGAGTGCAGCACCGCCGAGGGACCGAGCAGCAACCGCTCGCGGTCTTGCTCCAGGCTCTTGCGCAGATCGCGCAGTCCACCGTGGTCGCCGTGGCGAACGGTGATCACGAAGTCGCGGCCGATGAAGACCATCACCTCACCGGTCTCCACGACTTCGGTGTTGGCCGAGGCGCTCGCGACGCCGCTGGCGGCCTCCCACGAGGTGTCCAGAGAGGTGTCGTAGTGCACGGTCTTGACCACGGCGAACAGGGATTCGTCGTAGCGGTCGAGTTTCGGCCGCTGGTGCGCCTGCACTGCGTCTTCGACGGCGAGCGGGTGCAGGTCGAACGCCTCCGCGATGGGGGCCAGCTGGGTTTCGCTCGGCTCGTGCAGGCCGATCCACAGGAAGCCCGAACGTTGCCGTCGGACGTCGTCGAGCGCCTCCTGCCAGGTGGCGCGCCCTTCCTGTCGCACGCCGTCGCGGTAGACCGCGCAGTCGACCAGGGCCGCGGTGCGGTCGACCCGCGGAATCCAGGGCACGCTGGCCGGCCCGCGGCGGTGCGGTAGCCGGCGCGGACGAATCGGCAGAGTAGGCATCGCCTCACATTGTGCCCCGCCGGATGACCAGTCGCATCAGATTGGGCCGTTGACCGACAGCTACCGGCGGAGTTGACGAAACCCGGCTCAGCGGGCACGTTGATCTCGTGGGTTCGTCATGGTGTCCGCGTTGCGGTGCCGACCTGCTGCCGCCCAGTGCGTACAGCAGCCAGTGGCGATGCGCCGATCACGGCGATGTGCTCCCGCTCACCACCTTTCATCGGCTCGAACCGGCTGACTTCGAGCATGTAGCCAGCCGTTCGGACGTGCCGCTGTGGCTGCCCGATCCGCTGCCGCGCGGCTGGTCGTTAGCCGGACTGGGCGCGGTCGGCGACTTGCGAAGCCGATTTCGGGCCACGGTGACGGCGTTCGCCGGGCCGGCCCCGTTGGGCGGCGACGGCGAATGGCTGCTCGTCGCCGAGGAGCCGGCGATCGGCCTCGGGGCCGGGTACGCGCTCAGCTCGGTGGTGGACTTCGCCGGGCCGACCGAAGAGTTAGCTCGGGCCGGGCCGCCGGCGCGAGTCCACGCGCTTGGACATCCCACCCCGCTGTGGCCCGCTCACTCCCGCCGGCCAGATCGCAGCGCCTACGTGGGGGAGGCCGAGGGAGTCTGGCTCTGGCTGATCGGCTTTCCGGCCGACGCCGGGTACGCCGTGCTGGAGAACCTCGTCCTGATCGACGCCCGAGACGGCCTGCCGAGCGACCTTCCGCGGGTCGCGCCATCGGCGCGGATGCGGCCAGCTAAGCCCGGCGACTAGCGGGCGAAGCGGGCGCGCCAGTCACCGCGGCCGGTTCGGCTGGGCGGAAATCTGCGCTTCGCGCGGCGCGCGCCTCCCACGGTTGTCGCTGCGAGTCGGGTACACCTTGTCTCGACTCATGGTTGAGACTGCCGCCGACTGCGGGCAGCCTCAACCGGCGCCTGCGATAACACCTACCGAGGAGCGCGTGTGACCCTTCGAAAGATCGCGACGATTCTCGCGGTCTTATTC
>JAOPUY010000325.1 GCA_025963265.1 Frankiales bacterium
TGGGCCATCGGCACCAACTTCTTCATGGAGGTGGCCAAGCTACGGGCGGCCCGCCTGCTCTGGTCCAAGCTGGTCAAGCAGTTCGATCCCAAGAGCCAGAAGTCCCTTTCGCTGCGGACTCATTCGCAGACCTCGGGTTGGTCGCTGACCGCGCAAGACGTGTTCAACAACGCCATCCGGACCTGCATCGAGGCGATGGCCGCGACTCAGGGCCACACCCAGTCGCTGCACACCAACGCCCTCGATGAGGCGCTGGCCCTGCCGACCGACTTCTCGGCGCGGATCGCGCGGAACACCCAGCTGCTGTTGCAGCAGGAGTCGCGCACCACCAAGGTGATCGACCCGTGGGGCGGCTCGGCCTACGTCGAGAAGCTGACCTATGACCTCGCGTCAAAGGCCTGGGCCCACATCGAGGAGGTCGAGAAGGCCGGCGGCATGGCCAAGGCGATCGACCTCGGCCTGCCCAAGCTGCGGATCGAGGAGGCGGCGGCCCGCACCCAGGCCCGCATCGACTCCGGCCGCCAGCCGGTGATCGGCGTCAACAAGTACCGCATGGAGACTGAGGACGAGCTCGACGTCCTAAAGATCGACAACGCCGACGTGCGGCTGCAACAGAACGAGAAGCTGGTGCGGCTGCGGGCCGAGCGCGACTCGGCCGAGACCGAGCGGACGCTGGCCGCTCTCACAGCGGCCGCTGGCAGCGGGAGCGGGAACCTGCTCGCGCTGGCCATCGACGCGGCGCGGGCCATGGCCACCGTCGGTGAGATCTCCGACGCGTTGGAGAAGGTCTACGGGCGCCACCAAGCGACGATCCGTACGATTTCTGGTGTGTACTCAGAGGAATCCGGACCGACCGCTGCGATCACGGCGGCCCGCGCGGCCGCTGAGGAGTTTGAGGCCGCGCACGGCCGTCGGCCCCGCATCCTCGTCGCCAAGATGGGCCAGGACGGCCACGACCGCGGCCAGAAGGTGATCTCGACCGCCTTTGCCGACCTCGGCTTCGACGTCGACGTGGGCCCGCTGTTCCAGACGCCGGCCGAGGTCGCGCGGCAGGCGATCGAGGCCGACGTGCACATCGTCGGCGTGAACTCCCTCGCCGCCGGTCACCTCACGCTGGTGCCGGCGCTGCGCGACGAGCTCGCCGCCCAGGGACGTCCCGACATCCTGATCGTCGTCGGCGGCGTCATCCCGCCCCAGGACTTCCCGGCGTTGCGCGAAGCCGGCGCCGCGGCCATCTTCCCGCCCGGGACGGTGATCGCCGAGTCCGCCTCGCAGCTGCTGGTCACGCTGAACGAGCTGTTGTCGCACGCCAGCTGACGTGAACATCCAGCCGATTCTCGCCGGCGACCGCGCGGCCATCGCCCGCGCGATCACGTTGGTCGAGTCCAAGCGCGCCGATCACCGCGAGCAGGCCCAGAAGTTGCTGGCGGCGTTGACGCCGCACACCGGCAACGCCCGGCGGATCGGGGTCACCGGGGTGCCCGGGGTGGGCAAGTCCACCTTCATCGACTCCTTCGGGATGTTCCTGATCGAGCAAGGGCACCGGGTCGCGGTGCTGGCGGTCGATCCGTCCTCCGGTCGCACCGGCGGCAGCCTGCTGGGCGACCGCACCCGGATGGGCCGGTTGGCCGCCTCGCCTGAGGCGTTCGTGCGACCCTCGCCCAGTGGCGGCACGCTGGGCGGGGTGGCTCGCTCCACCCGCGAGGCGATGCTGGTCATGGAAGCCGCCGGCTACGACGTGGTGCTGGTCGAGACGGTCGGCGTCGGACAGTCGGAGTACGTGGTGGCCGGCATGGTCGACACGTTTCTGTTCCTCACGCTGGCCCGCACGGGCGATCACCTGCAGGGCATGAAACGGGGAATCCTCGAACTGGCCGATGTCGTCGCCGTCAACAAAGCCGACGGCGAGCACGAGCTCGAGGCCAAGCGGGCCGCGCGCGAGCTGGCCGGTGCGTTGCGGCTGCTCCGGGGCGGCGGCGACGACTGGCTGCCGACGGTGCTGACCTGCTCCGGGCTGAGCGCCTTGGGCCTCGACGACGTCTGGAAGCAGCTGGAGCGGCATCGGACCCATCTGCTGGACACCGGCGAGTTCGCCGTCAAACGACAACAGCAGCTGGTGGCCTGGACGAGGTCGATGGTGCGCGACCAGCTGCTGGCCGTGCTCGACACGCCACGCGGGCGCGCGCTGGTCGCCGATCAGGAACGGCAGGTGCTGGCCGGCGAGCTGACCCCAGACCTGGCCGCCCGAAACATCGTCGAAGGCTTGGCCAACTACTCTGGCTAACGTGTCGACGAGTTCCTCGCTGCTAGCCACGGCGAACGAGTGGTTGAGCGCGCATTCGCCTCAGCTGCGCGATTGGCGACGCGATCTGCACGCCCACCCCGAGGTCGGTTTTAACGAGTACCGCACGACCGATGTGCTGTGCGACCTCCTGTCCGGCTTCGGCTTCTCGCCTAAGCGGTTCTCCTCGGGCACCGGCGTCATCTGCGACGTCGCCGCCGCCGACCCCGACGCGGCCCAGCGCCCGATCATCGCGCTGCGGGCCGACATCGACGCGCTGCCTCTGCCTGATCTGAAGCCGGTGCCCTACGCCTCGCAGAACGAGGGCGTCTGCCACGCCTGCGGGCATGATGCCCACACGGCGATCCTGCTCGGCGTCGCCGGCGTGTTCAGCCGCTTCGCCGATTCGCGCGGGCTGCCGGGACCGGTTCGGTTGATCTTCCAGCCGGCGGAGGAGCGGATGCCGGGCGGCTCGATGCTGGCCGTCGCCGAGGGCGCGCTGGAGGGCGTCGGCAGCATTTACGCGTTGCATTGCGATCCACGCCTCGACGCCGGACAGGTCGGCCTGCGGGTCGGGCCGATCACCGCCGCCTTCGATCAGCTCGACATCCGCCTGCACGGGCCGGGCGGTCACACCGCCCGTCCGCAGCTGACCGCCGACCTCGTGTACGCCATGGGCCTGTTGATCACCGAGCTGCCCGGGCTGCTCTCGCGCCGGGTGGACCCGCGGGCCGCCCTGTCGCTGGTCTGGGGCGCGGCCGCGGCCGGCTCGGCGGCCAATGCCATTCCCCGCACCGGCGTGCTGCGGGGCACCCTGCGAATGCTGGACAGCGAGCTGTGGGAGTCGATCTCGCTGCTCGTCACCGAGCTGATCCACCAGATCGTCGCCCCGACCGGGGTCACGGCCGAGATCGGCTACGAGCGCGGGGTTCCCGCGGTGACCAACGACCCGGACCTCGTTGCCATCCAGACCGCCGCCGCGACTCTGGCGTTAGGCGCGGCGGCCGTCGCGCCGACCAGCCAGTCCATGGGCGGGGAGGACTTCGCCTGGTATCTGCGGACGGTGCCGGGCGCGATGGCGCGGCTGGGCACGCGCATCCCCGGGGCTGAGGGCGGCGACTTGCATCAGTCGAGCTTCGACATCGACGAGTCGGCGCTGGCGGTCGGCGTCCGGTTCACCACGGCCATCGTGGCCCAGAGCTGGGCGAGCTAGCGCCGTCCAGACCGCGGCGCCTTTCGGAGCGTTTCTGTCCCTGGGTTCAACTATTTCGCTCCGAAACCCGGAGTTAGAGGCCGATCGAGCGGCAGGGGCGGCCGCGCAACTCGCTGACGTAGTCGGCGGGCGCGCCGGCCATCTCGGCCGCCTCGGCGATCAGCCCGAGGTAGCGGGCCGACGGCAGGCCGCCCTCGTAGGTGTTGAGGACGTAGGTCCAGGCCACCGCGTCGCCTTCCATGGTGGAGACCCGCAGCCGCGAGGTCCGGTACAGCCCGGTGTCGGCGCTCTCCCACTTGTCGAGTGAGACCTGATCGGCGCTGGTGATGTCGTACAGGGCGACGAAGACCTGGCTGCCCGGCTCCTCGACGATGGTGGTCAGCGCGCCCTCCCAGCCGAGCTCCTCGCCGCCGAAGGTCAGCCGCCAGTCGGGCAGCCAGCCGGTGCCGGCGAAGGGCGAGTGCGGGCAGCGGTTGCGCATCTGCGCTGGGTCCAGGTTCGAGCCGTACGCAGCATAGAGAGGCACGATGGCTGAGCCTACCGACCGGCTTTCCGGGTTCGAGAACGGCGTGCCGGACCCGGCGCGCCCGCAGCGCCCGCCAGCCGCGACAATAGAGCGGTGACGAGGATTGCGATCATTGGCGGCGGCCCCGCAGGCTACGAGGCGGCGACGGTCGCCAACGACCTCGGCGGCGAGGTGACGCTGATCGAATCCGACGGCGCGGGCGGCGCCTGCGTGCTCTATGACTGCGTCCCGTCCAAGACGCTCATCGCCACCTCGGAGCGGGTCAACGCCTTCCGCAGCGCCGCGACGCTCGGCGTCTGCTCGGCCGAAGGCAGCGAGGTGACGGTCCAGCTCGAGGTCGTCAACGCCCGGGTGCGCGCGCTGGCGGCCAGCCAGTCCCGCGACATCCACGACCGGTTGGTGCGGGAGGGGACCAGTTACATCGCGGGTCGAGCCCGCTTCGCCAAGGACCAGCAGGGACGCACGTACGCCATCGAGGTGCTGGACGAGTTCGGCGCGGTCATCGCCACTACCGAGGCCGAGATCGTCCTGCTGGCCACCGGCGGCACGCCGCGTGTGATCGCCGGAGCCGAGCCCGACGGCGAGCGGATCCTGTCCTGGCGCGAGGTCTACAACTTGGCCGAGGTGCCCGAGCACCTGATCGTGGTCGGCTCGGGCGTCACCGGCGCCGAGTTCGCGTCCGCCTACAGCGAGATGGGCGTGCCGGTCACTCTGGTCTCCAGCCGCGAGAAGGTGCTGCCGGGGGAGGATCCAGACGCCGCGGACGTGATCGAGAAGGTGTTCACCGAGCACGGCGGCAGCCTCATGCGCCATGCCCGCGCCCAGTCGGTCACCCGGGACGGCGACAAGGTGGTCGTGGCCCTGACCGACGGCCGCGAGGTCACCGGCTCGCACGTGCTGATGTGCGTGGGCACCGTCCCCAACACCGAGGGCCTCGGCCTGGAGAACGTCGGCCTCGAACGGGACGAGCGCGGCTATTTGCCGGTCGACCGGGTCTCGCGCACCGCGCTGCCCGGGATCTATGCCGCCGGTGACTGCACCGGCGTCCTGCTGCTGGCCTCGGTGGCCGCGATGCAGGGCCGGATCGCGATGTGGCATGCGCTGGGCGAGGCGGTGCATCCGCTGCGGCTCAAAACGGTCGCGGCCAACGTCTTCACCAATCCCGAGATCGCCACGGTTGGCGTGGGCCACGCGGCGGTCACCTCGGGCGCCGTCCCGGCGCGGACGGTGATGCTGCCGCTGGCCGGCAACGCCCGGGCCAAGATGCAAGGCCTGAGCGACGGTTTCATCAAGTTGTACTGCCGTCCGGCGACCGGTGTGGTGGTCGGCGGCACGGTGGTCGCGCCGCAGGCCTCAGAGTTGATCCTGCAGATCGCCACCGCGGTGCAGCTGGGTCTGACCGTGAGCCAGCTCGCCGCCACTTTCGCGGTCTACCCGTCCCTGTCCGGCTCGATCACCGAGGCGGCGCGGCAGCTGACCCGTCACGATGATCTGGACTGAGCCCGCCTGATTGGAGAGCAACCGAATGGATATCTCACCAGAGCAGATCGACAAGTCGCGGCGGACGATCCGGGCCGCCGAGGTGTTCGCGGACAACCGCGAGGCGATCTTGGCCCATGTCGAGGCGCTGCCTCCGGAGCACGTCGTGGTGGCGGTGGTCACGGAGGACTACGACTTCTCCGGCGTGCACCACGTCTCAACCGAGGAGTTGGTCGAGACGGTGCCGGCCCTGGAAGGCCCGAGCGGCTGGGCCATGGTGTTCTCCTCCGGCGCCGACGCCGAGCACGTCGCGGCTCGCACCGCGGAGATGATCGCGTTGGCCGAACAGCGCATCGCCATGCTCGAGAAGATCCTCGCCCGCCGTGCGGACAAGAACTAGTGGCGGCCCTAATCAGGGTCTGGACCCATCGGCGGCAGCATGCCGTGTTGGCGCAGCCGCCGGTCGCGCAGTTCGTCGCCGTAGGCCAGGCCGACGAAGAGCGGTCCGATGACTATGAAGGCCGCGGCGTAGATCCGGATGTCCAGCGGACCGGGCAGCAACAGCATCACGGTGATCGGGATGAAGGCGAACAGCAGGATCCGGCCGGCTTCCCTGATCCGCCAGTCGCGGCCGGTGAGGTCGTGCCAGACCCATTCGTGGTAGCGACTGGGCAGCGTGCCGCCGACGGCGTAGCGCAGCCAGAGCAGGATCGACGGTCGCTCGGGCACGGTTGCCAGTCTCGTCTACCCCGCGGCTGTGGTGCTAACCAAATCCACGGTTGCCGCTGAGTTGGAATCGATCATGGTCTACAGTTGTTGTCACGACAAGTATTGAACGTTAAACCAACTGGAGGAGATCAGATGACTCAAAGCGTGACCATTCCCGGCTACATCGCCGGCACCTGGACGATCGACGCCGTGCACTCCGACGTCTCGTTCAGCGTCCGCCACATGATGGTCAGCAAGGTGAAGGGCCGGTTCGGCAGCTTCTCCGGCACCATCGTCACCGCGGAGAACCCGCTGGAGTCCAGCGTCACCGCCGAGATCGACCTCACGTCGATCGACACCAACAACGAAGGACGCGACGAGCACATCAAGTCGGCCGACTTCTTCGAGGTGGAGACGCACCCGACGATGACCTACAAGTCCACTTCGATCGCACCCGACGGGGACGACTTCATCCTGCAGGGCGACCTGACCCTTAAGGGTGTCACCAAGAACGTCCCGCTCAAGCTAGAGCTCAACGGCTTCACCCCGGACCCGTTCGGCGGAACCCGCGCTGGCTTCTCGGCCAGTGCCGAGATCAGCCGCAGCGAGTTCGGCATCGACATCTCGATGCCGATGGAGACCGGCGGCGTGGTCGTCGGCGACAAGATCACGATCAGCCTAGAGGTAGAAGCCGTCCTAGCCACCAGCTAGCCGCCCCACACCCAGCTATCCGCCCCACACCCAGCTAGACATAGTGCGGCCCGAAGTTTCGGTTTCCTCGCGAAACACCGAAACTTCGGG
>JAOPUY010000329.1 GCA_025963265.1 Frankiales bacterium
GAGCCTCGCCTGCATGCGTTGAGCGAGTTGAAGCGTCGAGCCGAGGAGCACGACATGACCGACAAACCAAGTTTCGTCTACGTCACTTATATCCAAGCCAGCCCCGCCACGGTCTGGCAGGCGCTCACCAGCGCCGACCTCACCGCGCAGTATTGGGGCCACGCGAACATCTCGGACTGGCAGGCCGGCTCGCACTGGGAGCACCGCCGGGTCGACGGATCGGAGATCGCCGACGTCATCGGCACGGTGCTGGAATCCGACCCGCCGCGGCGGCTGGTGCTCACCTTCGACGCGCCGCCCGTCGACCCCGGAACCGTCGCGGCCGAGGATCCCTCGACCGTGACGTTTGCGATCGAGCCCTACGGCGACATCGTGAAAGTGACCGTCACGCACGAGAAGCTCGTTGACCAGGGCGCCTTGGACGCCGTGTCGTTGGGCTGGCCGGCGGTCATGGCCAACTTGAAATCCCTGCTGGAGACGGGGAAAGTCCTCTCCGAGCCGCCGTGGCAGATGCCGAGCGGCGTTACCGCCGGTTAAGGGGGAAGACTGCCTCGCCCAACGCGAGCTCAGCCGATCGCGGTGCCGAACAGGTGGCCGATCCCGTACGTCAGCGCCAGGCCGACCCCGCCGCCGATGACCACTCGCAGCACCGCCCGCCGCACCGACCCGCCACCGATCTTGGCGCCGGCCGCGCCGGCCAACCCGAGGGCGATGAGCACCGCGGCGAAGGTCACAGGCACGCGCGCGCTGGCCGGCGGCAACAAGATCGCCAACAGCGGAAGCATCGCGCCGAGGACGAAGGACACCGCGGACGCGACGGCGGCGCTGACCGGATTCGCGAGGTCGTTCGGGTCCAGGTTCAGCTCGGCGTCGATATGCGCGGCCAACGGGTCATTCGCCGTGAGCTCGGCCGCCACCAGCGTCGCCGTCTTGCGGCTCAGCCCCTTGCCCTCATAGATCGCGATCAGCTCCTCGAGCTCCTCATCCGGGAACTCGGCCAATTCCAGCTTTTCCTGCGCCAGCTCCGCTCGCTCGCTGTCGCGCTGGCTGCTCACCGAGACGTACTCCCCGAGCGCCATCGACACCCCGCCGGCCACCAGCCCGGCCAGGCCGGCGGTGAAGATCGGAGCCCGGCCCGTGCTGGCGCCGGCCACGCCCAGCACGATGCCGGCGACCGACACGATGCCGTCATTGGCCCCCAAGACTCCGGCCCGCAGCTTGTTCAACCGCCCAGCGCTGGCCTCGTGCGGCTCCTCGCCGTGAAAGGCGCCCGCCGCACCGTCCGTGTCTGCTTTGCTCATTGTCACGAGCACAACTGAACCAGCATCGGTGAGTCAATTCCAGCAAGGAAAGCCTCGCCTTGGACGTGTCTCGGCCGATCAAGGCGAGTAGCTCTGGCCGAAGCGAAGCTCCAGTCGACGTCCCGGTCAGCGAGCCGCCTTACCGAATGGTGTTGCCGGCGTCGACGGTGAACTCGAGGCCGGTCACGTAGCGGGCCTCGTCGGAGGCCAAGAAGAGGACGGCGTTGCTGATGTCCCGGGCCTCCACCACCTCGATCGGGAAGGTGTTGACGAAGATCGACCCGAGTTCCGGCTCCCGGCTGATCAACGGGTCGAGGCCGCCGAGGCCGGCCAACATCGGGGTGTCGACGCCGGTGGGGTGCACCGTGTTCACGCGGATCTTGTGCTTGGCCAGCTCGTTGGCCATCGAGCGGGCGATGCCGACCACACCGTGCTTGGCCGCGACATACGGGGCCAGGAACGGCAGGCCTTTGATGCCGGCCGTCGAGCTGGTGCAGATGATGGAGCCGCCGCCGCTCGCGATCAGGTGCGGCGCGGCCGCGACCATCGTGTTCCACACCCCGGTCAGGTTCGTGTCCAAGGTGTCCTGCCAGACCTGCGGGCTGACCTCGTCCCACGCCTGCACGGTGCAGATTCCCGCGTTGGCGCAGACGATGTCGAGCCGCCCGAGCTCAGCGACGCCGTCGTCCAGCGCCGCCTTCAACGCCGCCGGGTCGCGCACATCGGCCTTGCGGGCGACGACTCGGCGATCCAAGGCCTCTATCTGTTTCACCGTCTGATCAAGGTCGGCTTCGGTCGACATCCCGTAACCGACGCTGGCGTAGTCCTCGAGGACGTCGACCGCGATGATGTCCGCGCCCTCCTCAGCCAGCCGGATGGCGTGGCTTCGGCCCTGTCCCCGTCCGGCCCCGGTCACGAACGCGACCTTGCCCTCAACCCGTCCTGTCATGGTCATCATCTCCTCGGAAATCGCCACGAGGCCCGTCTCAGCCCCGGTTGCTCCCCGTCGACTTCGACCTTAATAAGGCCTGGCGGCGATTGAAAGGAGAGCCGGCGATGGGTCAGATGAGCGAGAAGCCCCCGTCGGCGACGACGATCTGCCCGGTGATCCAGCGCGCTTCATCCGAGCCGAGGAAATGCACGACGTTGGCCACCTCCTCGACCGTGGCCACCCGTCCGAGCGGGGTCTTCTTGCCGATCGCCGTCCGGAAGTTCGCCAGCTCGGGTGCCATCACGTTTTCGGTGCCGATGTAGCCGGCCGAGACGCCGTTGACGGTGATGGCCTGCGGCGCCAAGTCGACGGCCAGGTAGCGCACGCAGACCTCGAGCACGGCCTTGGCCGCGGCCATCGGAAAGTAGTTCGAGCCGCGGCTGACGTGGAAAAGCCGTTGGGTGGCCAGGCTCAACGTGCACACCACCCGGCCGCCCTCGGCCGGAAAAAGCGCGTTCGTCTCGCGCACCAGTTCGAGCAGGGCCTGCGGGCCGACCGCCATCACCCGGGCGAAATCGGCGTCGGAGACGTCGAGCGGCTTGTCGTTGGTGAGGACGAAGGCGTTGTGGACCAGGACATCGAGCCGCCCTGACTCTCGCACCGCCGCGGTGACGGCCGCTCGCCCGGCCGGCTCGGACAGGTCGCCCTGGGCCAGCATCACGCTCGCGCCGAGGGCCTCAGCCTCCTGAGCCAACCCCTCGGCCGCCGCTCGGTTGCTGGCGAAGTTGATGATCAACGACGTCTGCGGAAGGGCGTAACGCAATGAGAACGCG
>JAOPUY010000352.1 GCA_025963265.1 Frankiales bacterium
CGGCCAACTCACCGGCGGCCGGGCCGAGCCCACCCTGGGACCCGTCGCTCCACACCACGGGCGGCCCGTCGGGCGGCCCGGCGCCGATCTCGTCGGCCGCCCGCGGCCACAGCGCGATCTCGCGGACGTGACGCGACCCGTCCGGCCGCCGGCCGAGTTGGACGACCAGGTCGAGGGCACTCGAGGCCTGGGCCGCCAGGACTCGGTCGGTCATACCGCCTAATGCGGCCAAAGCCACGAGTCGGGCCGGGACGTCGGCGACCGAGTTGGCGTGCACGGTGGCCGCGCCGCCCGCGTGCCCGGTGTTCAACGCGGCGAGCAGCTCCACGATCTCGGCCCCGCGAAACTCGCCGACGACGATTCGGTCCGCGCGCATCCGCAGGCTTTGCCGGACCAACTCCCCGAGACTCACCGCGCCGGCGCCCTCGACGTTGGCCGAGCGGGCCAGCAGCGCCACCACATGCGGATGCTCAGTCACCAGCTCGGCCGCGTCCTCGATGGTCAGGATGCGTTCGGTCGGCGCGATCTCGGACAGAAGCGCGCCCAGCAGCGTCGTCTTTCCAGTGCCGGTGCCCCCACTTATCAAGGTCGTCAGGCGCGCCGCGACCACCGCGCGCAACAGCTCGGCCACCGGCCGGGCCATCATTCCGGCCTCGACCAGATCGGTCAGCGACATTCGACGCCGGCGCAACACCCGCAGGCAGATCACCGGATGCGCGACCAGCGGGCGCAACAACGCGTGCAGCCGGGTGCCGTCCGGCAGACTCGCGTCGACGTAGGGCATCGCGTCGTCCAGCCGCCGCCCGGCTTGCGAGGCCAAGCGCACGGCCAGGGCCCGGACGGCAGCGTCATCGCCGAAGCGCACGGCCGAGCGCTCCAGCCCCGCCCCGCGGTCGAGGTACACCTCGGTCGGGCCGTTGACCAGCACGTCGGTGATGCCCGGCAGCTCCAACAGCGGCTCCAACGGACCGGCGCCGCGCAGATCGGCCTCAAGCCGCCCTGACAGGTCGGCCAGCGTCTCGGCGTCGACGAGCAGGCTGGACTCCTGCTGAGTGATCGCGGTCAAGTCGACGGGGCCCCGGGTCGCCGCCAGCCGTCGGCGCACTCGATCCAGCAAGGCGGCCTCGACTGGTTGGGCGCCCTGCTCGGCGGCCGCGCTCACGCCGCCTCCCCACCCAGGGAAGAGCCCGGCTGCGGCGCGACGGCCTCGACCGCGGGCCGCACGCCCTCGGCTACAGACGAGGCGAGCTCCAGGGCCAAGCGCGCTAGTGCTCGCGTCCCGCGCTTCAGCCGAGCCGGATCCAGCCCGGCCGGATGCTGGCAGGCCGGTTCCCAGGGAATCTGCCCCAGCAGCGGCAGGCCCAGCAACTGGCCGACTCTGCTCGCCGGCAGCGACCGGGCGACCCCCCGCACCGCGACGACGGTCTGCACGGGATCAAGCCCAGCGCCGACCAGGGCGCTGGCCGTCACAGCCCGGACCTCGGCTGGCGTCACCAGGATCACTTGATCGCACACCGCGAGTGCCGCCGCCCGCGCCACCGAGGGCCAGCGGGGCAGATCCGCGATCACCGGACCGGCCAACGCGGCCGCCGACACCACCTGGGTGATCGAGTCCGGGTCGAGTTCGGCGGCGTCGTCGGCGGCCAGAAAGCGCACGCCCTGCCAGCTTGGCAGCGCCTCGGTCAGCACCGCCGGATCCAGCTGGCCGCCGCTGAGTCGGACCTGGCGCCAGCGTGGCCCCGGAGTCTGCTCGGCGCCGAGCAGCACGTCGATGCCACCGCCCAGCCGATCGCAGTCGATCAAGAACACCGGCCGGCCGGCTGTCTCGGCCGCGCAGCCCGCTATGACCGCGGCCAACACGCTGGCGCCCGCACCGCCGCAACCTGACAACACCCCTATGACCGGACCAGATCTCATGCCCCAAATCTGCCGGGAGGGCCGGGCCCCGAGCCCGTGTCGAGGCAACTTGTGCACGACCGCCGCCGCTGTGGACAGACCATTCAACTCACCTGGCTATCCTGACCAGGTGGCCAGAGCAGCGGCATTCTTCGATCTTGACAAGACGATCATCGCCAAGTCGAGCACGTTGGCGTTCGGAAAGCCCTTCTACCACGGTGGATTGATCAATCGCCGGGCCGTGCTGCGCAGCGCCTACGCGCAGTTCGTGTTCGCGATCGCCGGCGCCGATGCCGACCAGATGGACCGAATGCGGGATTACCTGACCGCGATGTGCGAAGGTTGGGACGTCCAGCAGATCCGCGACATCGTCAACGAGACCCTGCACGAGATCATCGACCCGCTGGTGTACAACGAGGCGGTCGAGCTCATCGGCGAGCACAAGGCGGCCGGGCGCGACGTCGTGATCATCTCCTCCTCCGGCGAGGAGGTGGTGCGCCCGATCGGTGAAATGGTGGGCGCGGACGAGGTCATCGCCACCCGGATGGTCGTGGTCGACGGCAAATACACCGGCGCGATCGAGTATTACGCCTACGGCCCGAACAAGGCCGAGGGCCTGCGGGAGATGGCCGCCGAACGCGGCTACGACCTGCCTTCCTGCTACGCCTACTCCGACTCCATCACCGACGCTCCGATGCTCGAGGCGGTCGGTCACCCGTTTGCCGTCAACCCGGATAAGTCGCTGCGCAAGCTCGCCGTCGACAATGAATGGCCCGTGCTCGCCTTTACCAACGCGGTGCCGTTACGGCAGCGGCTGTCGGGCTTGGCCCCGCCGCGGCCCCGGACCACGGCGGCCTTGGCCGGAGCGCTGGCGGGCGCGGCGGCCCTCGCCTGGTACAGCCACTCGCGGCGAGCCAATTCGGCCTGAGCCGAGCTCGGACCGATAGCGGTTGCAGCGGATTTCTTCGATGCGATAAGGAGAAAGTCTTGCTATTCAATCGAAGGTGGAGTATCAACTAGGACACGGAGTCTTCGATCAGCTTTGGCGGTCCAGCCCCCACCGGTCGTGGATTCCGTACTAGCGAACAGCTGAGCACCCACGCGGCGCTCAAGCCACGCTGAAGGCTGTTGCTGGGCGGGTGGCCATGAGCCGGCCGACCGCAACCTTCCGGTGCGCGCGCTTTGATCACTCAGCCGATCGCACGAGGGCATCGCGCCCGTGGCGAACCGCTTGTCGGCTAGCAGCAAACCAGGCGCGGTGCCCTCGCTGACGTCCCGGTCAGCCTCGTTGAATGGCCTCGCAGATGGCCAGCGACTCGCGCACCCCGAGCCCGAGCGCGACGCAGAAGGATCTGATCCACTCCCCCACGCCATCGGCGCCGCCCTCGGAGTAGGCGAGCAAGCTCGCGCTCAACTCGGTCGCGGCCTCGAGTTGGCCGACTTCGAGCGGAACCAGCGACTTAGGGTCCAGGCCGCGCTGGATGAGGGTCAGCCGGGCCGCCGCCCGCCCGACGATTCCCGAGACCGGCGCGAAAGCGTCGAGCACCTGCACTTCGGCCTGCACGATGGCCGCGATCACCGCGGCCGGCACCTGAGTCTGAGCGAGCACATCGGCGAGCACATCGAGGCGGTGGGCGACTTCCCGATCCGGGCGCGGCCGGCCCAATTCGTCCGGCTCGAGCAGATCGGCCGCGGCCAGCGCGTGCAGTCGAGCTAGCACCTGGCGATGCGCGCCGCCCCACACCTCGGCCAGCGTCGCCAGCTCGGCCGACACCCGCAGCGACCCTTGCAGCAGGGGGTCGCCGGGCCGGCCGGCCCGCACGTCGACCAACGTCGCGGTTGATCCCTCGAGCACCGCCGAGGCCCACGCGCCGCGCAGCAACGACTCGGCGGAGACCTCGGGCGAGCTGCGGCGGAGCACTCGGTTTCCCAGCAGCCGGTCGACCGCGTCACGGCTTTCGGCCACCGCCTCGCTCACCCCCGGCAGGTCCAGAAGCGGGGACAGCGGATCGGTGCTCACGCAGGCAACCGTAACGAACGGCGGCGACCCAGGCCGCTGGGGGTGCGACTGGCGCCGGCGGAGCGGCCTCGGATCCGGGGCCTCAGCCGCTAAGGTCGTCACCTACGCTCGTGCGGCTTGCCCAGCCCGCGATCAGCGTCGAACGCCAGGGAGGCCCACCAGATGACCGAGCGCACGCCCGCCGAGGGACTGTCGAATCTGCTGACCGAGCAGCGTCGGTTCGCCCCCTCGGCTGAGTTCGCCGCCGCCGCGAATTACCACGCGGACGCCTACGCGGCGGCCGCTGCGGACCGGCTGGGTTTCTGGGCGCGGCAAGCGCGGCGACTCGACTGGGAGACCGAGTGGTCTGAGGTCCTGGACTGGTCGCAGGCCCCGTTCGCGAAGTGGTTCGTGGGCGGCACACTCAACGCCGCGGTCAACTGCGTGGATCGGCATGTGCTCGCCGGACGGGGCGAGAAGGTCGCGATCCACTTCGAGGGCGAGCCCGGCGACAGCCGGAGCGTGACCTACGCCGAGCTGGCGCAACTGGTCGCCCAGGCCGCCCACGCGCTGACCAGCCTGGGCGTCGCGCCGGGCGACCGGGTGGCGATCTACCTCCCGATGAGCATCGAGGCGGTCGTGTCGATGCTGGCCTGCGCCCGCGTCGGCGCCATCCACTCGGTCATCTTCGGCGGCTTCTCGGCCCAAGCCATTTACGACCGGGTGATCGACGCCGACGCCAGCCTGGTGATCACCGCCGACGGCGGCTACCGACGCGGAAAAGTCTTTGCCCTCAAGCCGATCGTCGATGAGGCGCTGGCCAAGTCGGCCACCAACGTCGCCCACGTGTTGGTCGTCAAACGCGGCGGCAACGAGATCGCCTGGCAGGATTCGCGCGACCTGTGGTGGAGCGATGTGATGGATCAGCAGCCGACCGTCCACCAAGCGCAGGCCTTCGACGCCGAGACCCCGCTGTTCATCCTCTACACCTCGGGAACGACCGGCAAACCAAAGGGAATCCTGCACACGACGGGCGGCTACCTGACCCAGGCCGCCTACACCCACAACGCCGCCTTCGACCTCAAACCCGAGACCGACGTCTACTGGTGCACCGCCGACATCGGCTGGGTCACCGGCCACTCCTACATCGTCTACGGCCCGCTGGCCAACGGCGCGACCCAGGTCATCTACGAGGGCACGCCGGACACGCCGCATCAGGGCCGCTTCTGGGAGATCGTCGAGAAGTACCGCGTCAGCCTGCTCTACACGGCGCCGACCACGATCCGGACCTTCATGAAGTGGGGAGAGGACATCCCGGCGCGCTATGACCTTTCCTCGCTCCGGGTGCTCGGCTCAGTCGGCGAGCCGATCAACCCCGAGGCCTGGATGTGGTATCGCCGGGTGATCGGCGGCGAACGCTGCCCGATCGTCGACACCTGGTGGCAGACCGAGACCGGCGCCATGATGATCTCGCCGCTGCCGGGGGTGTCGGCGACCAAGCCGGGCTCGGCGACCCGAGCGCTGCCCGGCGTCAGCGCCGATGTCGTCGATGAGAACGGCCAGTCCGTGCCCAACGGCGCCGGCGGGTTGCTGGTCCTGACTGAGCCTTGGCCGGCGATGCTGCGCGGGCTGTGGCGAGACGAGGAGCGCTTCCGCGAGACGTACTGGTCCCGTTTCGCCCAGCAGGGATTCTATTTCGCCGGCGACGGCGCCAAGAAAGATGATGACGGCGACCTCTGGCTGCTCGGCCGGGTCGACGACGTCATGAACGTCTCCGGGCACCGGATCTCCACCACCGAGGTGGAGTCGGCCCTGGTCTCGCATCCTTCGGTGGCCGAGGCGGCCGTGGTCGGCGCCAACGACCCGACCACCGGGCAGGCCATCGTCGCGTTCGTGATCGTCCGCGGCGGGGTGCACGCCAACAGCGCCGGCGACGGTTCGGCCGACAGCGAGTCCGGTGCCGCGCTGGTGGCCGAGCTGCGAAATCACGTGGCCATCCAGATCGGGGCGATCGCCAAGCCGCGCCAGATCATGATCGTGACCGAGCTGCCGAAGACCCGCTCGGGCAAGATCATGCGCCGGCTGCTGCGCGACGTGGCCGAGGACCGCGCGGTCGGCGACGTCACCACTTTGGCCGACTCCTCGGTCATGGACCTGATCGCTCAGGGACTGGCGACGGCCAAGCCCGAGGACTAACCCGATGGCTACCCGAGGCCTACCCGAGGACTAGGCCCCAGCAGTCGAGCGCGCTAAACCTCAGCGCCCGGTCGGGCGGAGCGACAACTCGGTGATCACCCCGTCGGCGGGCAGCTGCAGGATCGAGCTGATGACGCCGGCCACGGTCTCCGGACGCAGGTAGTCGCCCTCCCGGTAGGGCAACGACTGCGAGTGGCGCAACGCCCGCTGCATGTCGGTCGCCGTCGGGCCGGGATAGAGGCTGGTCACCCGCAGCCCCGGCTCCTCCTGCCGCAGCGCGTCGGCCAGGGCGCGCACGGCGAACTTCGAGGCCGAATACCCGGCGAGCTCGGAGCGGGAGACGAGGCCTGAGCCCGAGTTGACGAAGACCAGCGCGCCGCCGCGCTGGCGCAGCGCGGGCAGCGCCAGGCGCGACAACTCGGCCACCGCGGTCACGTTCACGGTGAGCTGCTCCGCCAACTCCTCAGCGCCGGTGTCGCGGACGGCGCCGTAATGGATCACCCCGGCGGCATGCACCAGGCCGTCCAGCCCGCCGGCGTCCACCAGCTCGCTGAACAAGGGCGCGAGGGCCTCAGCGATCACCGCCGGCTGGCCGAGCTCGGCCGCCGCGCCCCCGCTGAGTCCCAGCTCGCCGCGGGCTGATCGCAGCGAAGCGTCCGAACGGGCCAGGCCAAACACCTCATGACCGGCGGCGACCAATGCTCGGGCGAGCGAGCGGCCGATGCCCCGGGAAACGCCGCTGATCAGATAACGAGACATGACTGCACGATAGCCACGAACCGGCTCGCCGAACGATCCGGCATGATAGGGGCTGCAGTGCCCAGCCCGGCGACGAAGGGGAACCCCGTGACCGCGAATAACCCGGTGGCAAGCGTGCGCACCGACACTGTTCCGAGCCACCGAGCCGAGCCCTCCATCGGCAGCCTGGTAGCCGACGCGCACACCAGCTTCTCCACCTTGCTGCATGGCGAGATCGAGCTGGCCAAGCTCGAGGTGAAGTCCTCGGTGAAGAACGCGGGCACCGGCGTGGTCCTGTTCATCGCCGCGGCCGTCCTGCTCGTCTTCTCGCTGACCTTCGGCCTCATCGCGTTGGCTGAGGGCCTGGTCACGCTGGGCATCTGGCGGTGGGCGGCCTACCTGATCGTCTTCGGCGTCCTCGTCGTGCTGGCGCTGCTGCTGGTCTTCATCGGGGTCCGCAAGGTCAAGCGGGTGAAGGCCCCGCAGCAGACCATCGACACCACCATGAGCACCGTGTCCGCCCTCAAGACCGCGGCCTCGACGAAGTCGTGAGCAGGTTCAGAGCGACGGCGTGAGCGGACCCGACGACTCGTTCGTCCTCATCGACGGCCCGTGGACCCATCGAACGGTCCGGGCCAATGGGATCGCGCTGCACGTCGCCGAGGTCGGCACCGGCCCGCTAGTCCTGCTGCTGCACGGCATGCCGACGTTCTGGTGGACCTGGTCCCAGCAACTGCTCGATCTGGCCGACGCCGGCTTCCGGGCCGTGGCCGTCGATCTGCGGGGGTACGGCGCCTCGGACAAACCGCCTCGCGGGTATGACGCGACCACCCTGGCCGCGGACATCGCCCAGCTGGTGACGGCCCTAGGCGAGCGCGACGCGGTCATCGTCGGCAACGACGTGGGCGGGTTGTTGGCCTGGACCGTCGCCGCGCAGGCGCCGGAGGTGGTGCGCCGGATCGCCGTGTTGGGCTCGGCCCACCCGCTGCGGCTGCGGCGGGCCATCCTCACTGATCGAGCCGGGCAACGGCACGCCTCAGCCCGCACCTGGGCGACCTTCCAAGTGCCGCGCTACGGCGAGCGGCTGCTGACTCGCGACGACGTTTTCGTCGGCTCGTTGCTGGCCACCTGGGCTGGACCGCGGTGGCGCCACACCCCGGATTTCGAGGCCTCGGTGGCTCGTTACGCCGAGGCGATGCGCATCCACCCGGTGGCGCACTGCTCGCTGGAGTTCTTCCGCTGGGCCTTCCGCTCGGTGCCGCGACCCGACGGGCGGGCCTACGCCGCCTCGATGCGGGCGCCCATCACGCGGCCCGTGCTGCAACTGCACGGCGACTTCGACACCTGTGTGCTGCCGAGCACCGCGCAGGGATCCTCGCGCCACGTGCTGGCCGACTACGAGTGGCGGCTGCTCACCGGCGTGGGCCACTTCCCGCAGCAGGAGGCCCCCGAGGCGGTCTCGGCCGAGCTGATTCGCTGGGCCAAACTCGGCTGAGCCCGGCGGCGGCCCGATGACGGGTCGGTTGCGGCCCGGTGGCGGGCTAGCTGCAGTCGCCGGTGCCGACGGCCTTCGTGGCGGTCCGTCCGACGGCCGCGTCCGAGCTGATCTCCGGTTCGGTCAGCACGAAGCCAGTGTCGGAGGAGTCCAAGGCGGACGCGAACACGATGCCGAGCACCGAGCCGTCGGTGGCGATCAACGGGCCCCCGGAGTTGCCGACCCGCACCACCGATCGGATGCTGTAGATATCGCGTTTGACCGTGTTGTGGCCGTAGAGGTCCGGGCCGGTGATCGTCTCGCGATCCCGGACCCGGGCCGCGCGCACATCGAACGGGCCGTCCTCGGGGTAACCCAGCACGATCGCGTTCTGACCGCTGACCGCCGGCTTCTGAGCCAGCGGCAGCGCCGCCTGGCGCAGACCGGGCACGTACAACACCGCGACGTCCCGCTCCGGGTCGTACACCACCACCCGGGCGGTGAGCGGCCCGTCCGGCGTCTCGACCTGCACCTGTTGCGCCCCGGCCACCACGTGCGCGTTGGTCAGCACCCGCTGGTCGGCGTAGACGAAGGACGAGCCCTCGATCGCCCGATCGCACGAGGGCGCGATCGAGCGGACCTTCAACACCGAGGCCTGGTCCTTGGCGACGGCCGGCGAGGTGAGCAACGCCGGGTCGGCGGGCGGCACGTCGACGATCCGGGTCGGTTGCAGCGCGTTCAGCACCTGCGGGAAGCCGCTGCGGTCGATGAACAGCCGCAGCGAGCTGTAGAGGTTGCGGACGGCGTTGGGCATCGCGTCGTCGACCGACCGGATGACGACCGAGCGGCGAACCTGGCCGGCCAGG
>JAOPUY010000387.1 GCA_025963265.1 Frankiales bacterium
GAGAGCTTGCAGGCCGCCCACCTCGCGCTGCTGCGGGCCACCGGTCTGGCCACTGCCGCGGTCACCGGCGCGCCGACCGCGCCGCGATCGATCGGGATGACCGAGCGGCTGGCGCGGCGGACGAACCTGCGGGCCAGCCTGACTAGTTTTCTCGGCCGTGAGGATGAGCTGGCTCGGCTGTCGGGGCTGCTGCGCGCCGGCCGGTTGGCCACCGTCGTCGGACCCGGGGGAGCCGGCAAGACCAGATTGGCCGGAGTGGCCGCGGCCGAGTGGACGGAGGAACTGACCGACGGCGTCTGGTTCGTCGAGCTGGCGCCGGTGACCGACGAGGCCAACATCGCGCAGGCGATCCTCGGGTCGTTAGGGGTGCGGGCCAACCAGGTCATCGAACGCTCGAGCGTCGACCTGCAGCGGATGACCGCGGAGGATCGGCTCGTCGAGGTTCTCTCGCCGTCGGAGTGCTTGCTCGTCATCGACAACTGCGAGCACCTCATCGACGCGGTGGCCAAGCTGGCTGACCGGCTGCTGGCGCTCTGCCCGGAGCTGAGAATCCTCGCCACCAGCCGCGAGCCGCTCGGAATCGACGGTGAGGCGTTGTGCTTGTTGTCGCCCCTGACGCTGCCGCCGCCCGGAGTGGGGGCGCAAGCGGCGCTGGGCTACCCGGCGGTTCAGCTGCTGGCCGACCGGGCGGCCGCGGTGAGCGCCGAGTTCGCGGTGGACGAGTCCACGGTGGCGGCGGTGGTGGAGATCGTGCGGCGCCTGGACGGTCTGCCGCTGGCCATCGAGCTGGCCGCGGCCCGGTTGCGGGTGTTGCCGGTCTCGGAGGTCGCGGCGCGGCTGACCGACCGCTTTCGGCTGTTGACCGGAGGCAGCCGGGCGTCGATGCCCCGGCATCGGACCTTGCGCGCGGTCGTCGAGTGGAGTTGGGAGCTGCTCACGCCGCCAGAGCGGCTGCTGGCTGAGCGGCTGGCCATCTTCCCCTCCGGCGCGACCATCGACAGCGTGGTCGCGATTTGCGCTGATGAGCGGCTGCGCGCAGCCGAGATCAGCAGCCTGTTGGACGCGCTGGTCGACAAGTCCTTGCTGCGGCTGGTGGAAGCGGACCGGCCGGCGGCCGAGGGCGCGGTCAACAGCGTCGGCGGCCCGGGTCAGCCGGGGTCGGGTCAGCCGGGGTCGGGTCAGCCGGGGTGGGGTCAGCCGAACTCGGCGTCGGGCATGCGATATCGGATGCTCGAGACGATCCGCGAGTACGGCGCGGAGAAGCTGTCCGAGCACCATGAGGTCCGCCAAGTCCGGCTCGCCCATGCCCTGCACTTCGCCGAGCTCGTCGCGCGCGCGGAGCCCTGGCTGCGCCGGGCCGAGCAGCTGACCTGGTTTAACGAGCTCAACCGCGAGCGTGACAACATCCTGGCCGCGCTGAGGTTTCTCGGCGAGTCGGGGCTGGCCGATCAGACGATCGCGATGGCGTCGTCCCTGGGCTGGTATTGGACGCTGCTGGGCAACCACGGCGAGGCGGCCACCTGGATGGGGTTCGCGCTGGAAGTCCCCGGCGGCACGCCCGGGCAGGAACGGACGCTGGCCGAGTGCCTGCACGCGATCAGCTTGATGGGCACCACCTTCGGCGACGCGTCGGAGGAGGAGCTGGCTGAGAGCATGGCGCAGATAGCCGTGCTGCGGGAACGATTGCTGGAAGTGGACGCGCAGCTCAGTCCGATGGTCTCGCTGCTGCGATCGATCATGGCGTTTTTCGCCGGCGACGACGAGGGTCTCACGCGGTTGTTGGAGGAATCGCTGCGCGAGGGCGATCCCTGGGTGCAGGCCGCGTCGCTGATGTTCCGGGCGCACTTCTGGGAGAACAAGGGCGAGGTCGAGCGAATGGTCGCCGACGCCGAGAAGTCCTTCGAGCTGTTCACCGCGATCGGGGACCGCTGGGGCTTGGCCTCGACCCTGTCGACGCTGGCCATGGCCCACACCCTGGGCGGCGAGCTCGATGCCGCGATCTCGGAGTACGAGCAGGCGGTGCGTTACCTGTCCCAGTTCGGGGCGGTCGACGACGCGGCGATGATGCACCTCCGGCTGACCGATCTGCAGCTGCGCAACGGCGATCTCGCCGCGGCCAAGCGCGAGGCGGCCTTGGCGCGAAGCACCGATTTCCAGTCGGGTTCGCGCGCGCAGCGGCTGCTGTCCGATACCGCGCTGTCGGCGATCGCCGTCGTCGAGGGCGATGTCATTGCGGCGGCGCAGTACCGCCAGCTGCTCGGCGATCAGTTGAAGCAGCTTGGCTCCCGGCATCCGATCGACGGGCATGTGCGCGCGATCGCGCTGGCTGCGCTCGGTCGCCTGGAGCTGTTGGCGGGTGAGGCGGATCTGGCTGGCGCGAGCCTGCTCGAGGCGTATCAGGTTGGGATCGAGACCCTGGACATGCCGATCGTCGCGGGTGTGGCGGTGGCCATCGCGCGCTACGCCGAGTTCCGCGGCCGGGCCGTCGACGCCGCCGAGATTCTCGGGGCGGCCGCCCGGCTGCGTGGCTCCGACGATCCGACCGACGTCGCCGTCCGCTCGCTCTCCGAGCGGCTGCGCCAGACCCTGCCGGAGCAGTTCGCGGTGTGCTACCAACGAGGAAAGGACCTCGACCGCCAAGCAGCGCTGGCTCGGGTGGACCCTTCCTCGTTGGCTGTGTGCTGATTCCGCGGTGGGCTCAGCCCCATCCGGTGCTGGCTACGCGCGGCGGCGGTAGCCCCGCAGCGCCAGGGGGACGAACACGAGCAGCAGGCCGGCCATCCAGGCCAACGTCCAGGCCAGGTTGGATGCGACCGGGCCGCCGATCATGAGTCCGCGGACGGTGCTGACCAGGTGCGAGATCGGGTTCACCTTGACGAAGGCCTGCAGCCAACCGGGCAGCGTCGAGGTGGACACGAAGGTGTTGCTGCCGAAGCTCAGCGGGATCACCAGCAGGAACATGGTCCCTTGCACGGCGCCGGAGGTGCGCGCGATCATGCCGACGAAGACCGAGATCCAGCAGAAGCACAGCGCGAAGGCGATTGAGATGCCCAACGCGGCGGCCGTCGCCATCGCATTGGTTTCGATGCGGAAGCCGATGGCGGCGCCGAAGAGCAACGTGACCGCGCAGAGCACGACGTAGCGCACGACGTCGGCCAGCACGGCGCCGACCAGCGGCGCCGACCGGGCGATGGGCAGCGACCGGAAGCGGTCGAAGACGCCCTTCTCGATGTCGGCGTTGAGGTTTTGCCCGAGGGCGACGCCAGCCATGGCGATGTTCTGGCCCAGTAGGCCCGGAAGGAGGAATTGCAGGTACTCGTGCCGGCTGCCGCCGCCAATCGCCCCACCGAAGATGTAGGTGAACAGCAGCAGGAAGATGATCGGCTGCAGCGTGACGTCGATGAGCTGCTCCGGGGTTCGGGTCAGCTTCACCAGGCTGCGCTTGGCCAACACGAGCGCGTGCCGCAAGGCCATGGTCGGGCTGCTCGCCGTGATCGGCTGCGCCGTTCGAGCCACCGGGCTGTGTTCGGTGGGGGAGGCTTCGTCGATGGTGGTGGTCATGCTGCGTCCTCCTCGGTGGTCTCGGCGGCGGCTCGCTGACCGGTGAGAGTGAAGAAGACCTCGTCCAGGCTGGGCAGGTGCAGCGATAGCTCGGTGACGGCGATGGCCGCGCTGTTGAGGCGGTCGACGGCGGCGCTCAGCGCGGAGTCGGACTCGACCCGGACGGTCAGCGTGCCGCGCCCGGCCGCTTCCGGTCGGCCGGTGCCGACTCCGGCCAGGATCGATTCGACCTCGCCGAGCCGTGAGTCGTCGCTGGGACGGACCGACAGGCGCTGACCGCCCACGATGCGCTTCAGCCCGTCGGGGGTGTCGTGAGCGATGACCCGGCCGTGGTCGATGACGGTGATCTCATCGGCCAGCGCGTCGGCTTCCTCCAGATACTGGGTCGTGAGCAGGACGGTCGAGCCGTCGGAGATGAGCTGGCGCACGACGTCCCACATGTCCTCTCGCTTGGCGGGGTCCAGACCGGTCGTCGGCTCGTCGAGGAAGATGACCGACGGTCGGCCGACCAGACTGGCCGCGAGGTCGAGCCGGCGTCGCATGCCGCCGGAGTAGGTCTTGGCTAGTCGCTCGGCGGCTTCGCTCAGGTCGAACCAGTCGAGGAGCTCGCGGGCCCGGGCCCGGGCGTCGCGGCCGGACAGATTGAGCAGCTGGCCGATCATGACCAGGTTTTGCACGCCGGTCAGGTCCTCGTCGACCGACGCGTATTGGCCGGTGAGGCCGATGTTCTGGCGCACCTTGAACGCCTCGCGGTTGACGTCGAGGCCGGCGACGAAGGCGGTTCCGGCATCGGCCTTCAACAGCGTGGCCAGAATGCGGACGGCCGTGGTCTTGCCCGCGCCGTTCGGGCCGAGCACCCCGAGAACTGAGCCGGTGCGGGCGGCCAGGTCGACCCCGGCCAGCGCGGTGGTCGCCGTCGGTCCCTTTCCGAAGCGTTTGGTGAGGCCATGGGCCTCGATCGCGAATTCCACGCTGTGAACTCCTTACTCAGACGTACTTGGACGTACTCGGACTTGCTCGTCCGCTGAACGTTTCGTTGGTCGAGACTTGCTCAGGTCTCACCTTGCCGGGCCGCGCTGGCATCCGACGCACACCGCGCTGTCATGGCGGTGTCAGGGCGGTGTCATGGCCGTTTCGTCGGGCGTTCCGGGTTCGGCGGCTCGGTAGCGCGGTGATCGGTCCGGTGGCGACGGCGGACCTCCCGATGGCGCATCCGGTTGCCGCGGGGTCTCGTCGTCCGGCGGCGGCGGCGGCGGTCGGTCGGGCGGTTGGGGTGGTTGGGGGGGTCGGGGTGGTTGGGGTGGGTCGGGTGGGTGGATGAGGAGTTCGGGGTGGTGGAGGTGGTTGCGGCGGGGGGTTCGGTCGGGGTCGATCCAGGCGGGTGGTCGCCAGTGTGGGATGCCGTTGATCATGAGGGTTTCCCAGCCTTGGCGGGGGGCTTCGTTGTTGTGGTAGCCGCAGGTGAGGGTCATGGCGTCGAGGTCGGTGCGGCCGCCGTCGATCCAGGCGGGGGCGTGGTGGACTTGGCATTGGGCGGCGGTCTTGGGGCAGCCGGGGAAGCTGCAGCCGCGGTCGCGGGCGATCAGGCAGTGGCGTTGGGCTCGTTCGGCCAGGCGTCGGCCTCGGCCGTGGTGCAGGACCTCGCCGTCTTCGCCGTCGGCTAGGACGAGGGGGATGTGGCGGGCGTCGGCGGCCAGGCTGAGCGCTTCGGGGATGCTCAGGGTCCCGCCGGTGTGGGTGGTGGCCTGCCCGGCGCGGGCCTCGAGGTCGGTCAGGGTCAGGGTGATGAGCAGGGCGGCGGGCAGGCCGGCGTGCTCGGGCAGCCCCCCGGCGGCCAGCAGCCGGCGGCCGGCGTGGAGCAGGGCGTCGTGGGCGGTCTGGGCCTCGGTCCGCTTGCCCGGGCCGAGCTGGTCGGGGTGCTCGCCGGTCTGGGCGGGGTCGGACCCCAATTGGCCGCGGAGCTCGGACAGGGAGGCGAGGATGACCTCCCACACCGCGCGGCACTCGGGGGTGAGCCGGCCGTGGAGGTCCGCGCCGCCGTCGCGGCGCGGGATCAGGCGCACGCCGCGCTGCCGGGCGTGCCAGCCCGGGTCGCGGGGCTCGGGTCCGTCGGGCCAGAGGTGGGCCAGGATCCGGCGGGCCAGCAGTCCCAGGCCGCGGGGGTCCACCTCCCGGGCCTGGGCCAGCAGCACCCGCTCGATCTGCTCGCCGTGCTCGGCGGCCAGCGGCGCGGGCAGCGTCGCGACGGCGTCGGCGATGACCTTGGCGTGGGCCAGGCTCACCGACCCGGCGGCCAGCGCGGCGGCGACCAGCGGGAACTCCGGCTCCAGCGCTTGGCCGGTGAGGGTTCGCCGGGGCG
>JAOPUY010000076.1 GCA_025963265.1 Frankiales bacterium
GGCCCAGCATCCCCAGTTGTAGACGTTCAGCGGGAAGGAGCGCGGTAGTCGGATGATCTCCGGGGGCATCACCGGCAGCTCGTCCCAGGACCACTCGCCGAAGAGCGCCAGCCAGATGCGCGTGAACACCCGGCTCGCCTCGATGCCGCCGTTGCTCAGGATGTAGCCGCGGGCCGCGCTCAGGTGGGCCGAGTCGAGGCCGTCGCCGGCCAGCCGCAGCGCGACGTAGGCCTCCAGCGTGGTGGACAGATCGGCCGGGCCGCCCTCGAAGTTGGCCCAGGTGCCGTCAGCCCGTTGTTGCGAGCGGATCCACCGTGCGGCCTGATCGAGGTCGTCGGACTGCAGAATTCCCAGGAAGTGGCGAAGCAGCAGGTCTTCAGCGTCCATCGTGACGTTCGTCCGCAGCTCGCCCTTCCAGAAGCCGTCCTGCTCCTGGCGACGCAATAGGAAGTCGCGGGCAGCCCCGATTGACCGGGCCACCCCTGGCGTGGCGACTCCCGGATCGGGGTTACCAACCATCATCGACATGTCGTTTGCCTAACTAACTAGTTCGATGGACAACATACTCGGCCAAAGCTCGCAACTCCACGCGCGGCCCCGGCGCGATATCCGCCCCTTCGAGTTGGTGCAACGCAGCCTGCAGCCGCCGATCGGCCTCGGCCACCGTCCAGCTCACGCCGCCAGCCGCGATCACCAGCTCGGTGCGGGCCGCGACCTCGTCCTCGTCCTCGGGGACGCCTCGGGCCAGCGCGTGGGCCAACGCCCGTGACTCCGCTCCCCCGGCGTTCAAGGCCGCGACCACCGGCGCGCTGCGTTTGCCCGAGCGGATATCGGAGGAGGACTTGCCCGTCACCTCGGCCGCACCGGTGATGCCCAAGACGTCGTCGACCAGCTGAAATGCCATGCCGACCTCGTGTCCGAAGAGCTCCAGGGCCGCGACCGTCTCAGGCGACCCGCCGCCGGTCAACGCGCCGATCGAGGTCGAGCAAGCTAACAGCGCCGCGGTCTTGCCGGCCTCCATCTCCAAGCACTCGGACAACTGCGGGTGCGCAGCGACCTCCAACCGCAGGTCGGCGGACTGCCCGGCGATCAGTCGCTGAGTCGCCTCCAACAGGCAGCGCACCGCGCGTTGGTCGCTCAACAGGCCGATCGCCGCGGTCAGCATCGCGCTGCCGGCCAGGATCGCCTGGCTCTTGCCGAAGACCGCCCACCCCGTCGGGCGATGACGACGCTCCAAGTCGTCGTCCATCACGTCGTCGTGCAGCAGCGAGAAGTTGTGCACCAGCTCCACCGCGGCGGCCGCCGACGCCACCTGCTCGACCGTGGCCCCGACCGCCTCGCCGGACAGCGCCACCAGGGTCGGTCGGATTCCTTTGCCGCTCTGCGCGGTCGGCGAACCGTCGGCCTCGCACCAGCCCATCTGGTAGGAGGCGATGAGGGCCAGGTGGGAGTCCAGCTCCTTCACGGCAGCCCGGATCGCCTCATCGACGGCAGGACGGACCCGGGCGATGGAACCGGGGATCGAATCAGTCACGGCAGCTCTTCTGTCTCGAGTGGGAGTGCGGGGCCTGCCAGTCGCGCTGCACGGCGCGACCGGCGCGGGACCCTCGGATCGGCTCAGGCGGCAGACTCGATCACCTCTACTCGGCTCATCAGCAGACGCCGCGCCGCGGCCGAACCGCTGCGTACCGCGCTCTCCATCGTGTCCGGCCAGCCGGTGTCGGTCCACGCGCCGGCCAGCACGACATCCGGTGAGGCGGTCCGCGGTCCAGGCCGGGCGCTGGCCGATCCGGCTTGCTGGCGAAAGGTCGCCTCGCGCTCACGGGTGATGAACGAATCGAGCACCCGGGCCGACTTCGCGCGCGGGAAAAGCTCGGTCAGAGCCCGCAGGAACCGGGCGCTCAACTCGGCGCTGGGCGCGTCGATGACCTCGTCGGCGGCCGAGACCGTCACCGCCAAATACTGGGCCCCCGGATGCTGCTCGCGGACTCCCGAGGACTCGGTGCGGTCAAAGACCCACTGGACGTCGGAGTGGTCGCCCGCCGCGAACGCGGCCTCGGTCACCGGCCGGTCGAAGACCACGTGGACGTTGATGATCGGGCTGTTTCCCAGCCCGGCCATCTCGGCCAGCGGCAGGGCCGCCGCGAGCTCGCCGGCCACCCCGGCGACCCGCTGATGCGGCACGGCCAAGACGACCGCGGCCGGACGCATGATCTCGCTGTCGGCCCGCCCGCGCAGAGTGGCGATCGGTCCGAGGCGGCCGACCGGGTTCTCAAAGGCGAGATCCTCCAACTTGGTGGCCAGGCGCACCTGCACCCCGGCCAGCTCCATCGCCCGCAGCGCGGCCGTGTGGTGGATCTCGCCCAAGGGGACGACCGCGTGCCCGATGTCGGCCGCGGCCGCCTCGTCCAGCAGCCCGGTGCGAAAGACTTTGGCCGCCAGCTGGAGCGACGCGTCATCGACGGCGATGTTGAGGGTGGCGGTGACCAGGACCCCCCACAAGGCGGCGATGGTCTCCTCGTTCTGGTGGTGGGCTCGGAGGAAGTCGCCCAGCCGCTGCTGGTCGAGCGAGGCGTCGGCCGGGTCGAGCGTGCGCAGGGCCAACGCTCCGCGGACCGCGCGCACCCGGTCGCCGGCCGACAGCAGCCCGAACCGCGCCATCGACAAGCCCAGGTGCATCGGCGACGGCAGGCCCGGCGTGCGGCTGAGCGTGGCGTGGCGACCGTCGGGGTTGATGATCTCGAGCTTGAGCCGGGGCTGCAGCGTGACCAGACCGTCGGCGCCGAGCCGAGTCAGCAGGCGGCGGTAGGCGGTGCAGCAGCGCAGGAAGATGTGTTGGCCGTTGTCGATGGTCAGCGCGCCGCGAGCGAAAGAGAACGCCGCCCCACCGAGCCGTGGCCGAGCCTCGACCAGCGTGACCGACCGACCGGCGTCAGCGAGCTCCAGCGCGGCGGTGATGCCGGCCAGGCCGCCCCCGACGACCAGGACGTCCCCGTCAGGCATGACGGCCCTTGATGACCGAGCGCGCGCTGACGGCGAGCTTCACCTTTCCCGGCAGCGAGGTCCGCTGGTTGAACACCAGCGTCGGCTCCCGCGCGATGCGGACGAGCAGCTCCTGGTAGATCTTGGCCATGGCCGCGCAACAGGCCGCGCTGCGCCGGTCAAGCAACGGCAGCAGGGCCAGACCCTCGTCGTACCAGCCCCAGGCCCGCGCCGCCTCGAACCGGACGAGTTCGGCCAGCCGGCCGTGCTGGGGATCCAGGGAGCCATCCGGCAGCAGGGTCAGTTCGGCGATGCCGAAGCTCTTGAGATCCTGCTCCGGCAGATAGACGCGGCCCATCAGCAGATCCTCGCGGATGTCGCGCAGGATGTTCGTCAACTGCAGCGCGACGCCGAGCGAGTCGGCCAGCACCGCCGCCCGGCCGGGGTCAGCGCCCGGGCGGGGATTGAACACGCCCAGGCTGAGCCGCCCGATCGAGCCGGCGACGAGCCGGCAGTAGCCGACCAGGTCGTCGAACTCGGGGTAGCTGTGCCCCAGCACGTCCTGTTCGCAACCGTCGACCAGCTCGCCGAGCGCGTCCAAGGGGATCGGCAGCCGCCGCGCGGCGTCATCGAGGGCCAGCAACCGCGGGTCGCTGGGATAGTTGCCCGGGTTGAGCATCTCGACGCGGGCCTGGGCCAGCTGCTCGAGCTTCTGTGGCACTGGCAACTCGCCGTCGCCGATGTCGTCGACGCGGCGGGCGTTGGCGTAGACGGCCGACAGCGCCGCCCGCTTGCGGGCCGGCAGCAGCCGGATTCCCCAGTAGAAGTTGCGGGCCTGCTCGGCGGTGATCCGCTCGCACACCTCATAGGCGTCGGCCACGGCCGCCGCTGACGTCGCGTTCGGGCCCGGTGCATCGGAAGCCATCAGCGACCGACCGGCATAGCGGCGAGCCGAGCAGTTCTCAACACCGTGACGCCCTTCGACGCGCGCACATTTTGCGACAGCACCTCTCCGCCGCTGCGGCGCAATGCCGCCGCGGTGGTTTCTCCCCCGGCGACATATCCTGCCACCGCGATGCGCGCCCAGCCCGAAAGCGCGGCGACGAGCCGTCGGCCAACCGCTAACATCTGCTCCGCGCGATCGACCTGAGTGAGGATGACCGACCGCAAGGCGGGCGTCGCGGTGGCCGCCACGAGGTCGGCTCGGGCCACCCCGGCCAGTTCGAGCTCGCGCTGCGGCAGGTAGACCCGGCCGGCGCGGGCGTCCTCCCCGACGTCCTGGCAGTGCTCGAGCACTTGCAGGGCGCTGCAGACCTCATCTGAATCGATCACGTTCTGGGCGCTGGCCCGGCCGGCCACGGCCAGCACGATGCGTCCGATCGGGTTAGCTGACAGCCGGCAGTACTCCATCAGGTCGGCGAAGGTCTCGTAGTCGACGACGGTCTGATCGAGTCGGTTGGCCTCGATCAGGTCATAGAAGGCATCCAGGCTGACGCCGGACTCGACCACCAAGGGCGCGAGCGCGGCGACCACCGGCAGCCGCGGATCGGACCCGGGCGCGGACTGGGGATCCAGCCGAGCGACATCGCGCTTGATGTAGTCGAGCATGGCGAGCCGGTCGCCGGCGTACTCGTCGCCGACGTCGTCGACGAACCGGGCGTAGGCGTAGGCCGCGTGCAATTTCTGGCGTGGCCCGCGCGGGAGAATCCGTAACGCGACCGGGAAGTTCTCAGCCGCGGACTGGCTGGGCGCGTTGGCCGCGATGGCGGTCATCGAGGCGAAGTCTGCCGCCGAATCGTGCTCTGGCGTAGGCATTCGACCCCCGACCTCCAACCTCTGAGAATTCTGACAAATTCTGGCGATTCTGATCGATGCTGATCTGTGCGCAGGCCTCCCCAATTGTTCATCGTTCGCGCTTAGGAGATTATTCCGAAGCCTACCCAGCAACGTCCATCTCATAACGGAAGGGGCCAGTTTCCCGGAGGAAACTGACCCCTTCTTCACTTAGGCTGCTCGTTGGCGCTGGCAGCCCAGCCGTTAGCTAGCGGAAATCGTTGTATCCGAAGTCGTCCAGCGCGACTGCCTGTCCGCCGCCGGGACCGAAGCCGTAGTAATCGCTCTCGTCGTAACCGGCCATGGTGAACGCGGCGGTGCGCGCCTCCTCGGTCGGGTTGACCTCGACGTTGCGGTACTTGGCGATGCCGGTGCCGGCCGGGATCAGCTTTCCGATGATCACGTTCTCCTTCAGGCCCACCAGCGAGTCACTCTTGGCCGAGATGGCCGCGTCGGTGAGGACGCGAGTGGTCTCCTGGAACGAGGCCGCCGACAGCCAGGACTCGGTGGCCAGCGACGCCTTGGTGATGCCCATCAGGACCGGTCGACCCGAGGCCGGCTCGCCGCCCTCGGCGACGACCCGACGCTTCTCGGCCTCGAACAGCGCCCGCTCGACAAGCGAACCGGGTAGGAACTCGGTGGCGCCGGACTCGATCACCGTG
>JAOPUY010000439.1 GCA_025963265.1 Frankiales bacterium
TGTTCGTGGTCTACGAGGTCTGGGTGTCCAACATCTTCGCCCACGAGAAGCAGCACCAGGACCACCAGCAGCTCGCGCAGGCCTGGCAGTCCGGCCAGGACCCGCTGCACGGCGAGGACCGGCTTAATCTCCCGTCCGGCAAGCAGGTCACGATTCCTGGCGGCGAGGGTTTCGCCAACCTCTACATCCCCCGGTTCGGCAAGGACTACGCCTGGACGATCGTCCAGGGGACGAACGAGGGTGACCTTGAGCGCGGACCGGGGCACTACACCGGCTCGGCGGTGCCGGGCCAGGTCGGCGACTTCGCGCTGGCCGGGCACCGGGTGGGCAAGGGCGAGCCGTTCTTGAACCTGGATCAGCTCGTCCCGGGTGATCCGATCGTCGTTCAGACCGCTGGCAACTGGTACGTCTACCGCGTGCTCGGCAACGCCGCCGCCTACGCCGCCGCCGAGAAGCTGACCAACAAGTCGGCCCGGGACGCGGCCGAAGCGGCCGCGTACGCCGCGCCGAACAGCCAGGGCGTGGTCGGACGCGAGATCGTGTCGCCCAACGCCGTCTCGGTCATCGACCCGGTGCCCAATCACCCCGACGCCACTCCGACGACCGCGTTGATGACGATGACCACCTGTCATCCGAAGTACAGCGCGAATCAGCGGATGATCGTGCACGCGGCCCTGGCTCGGGCGGTGCCGGCCGCCGGCAACGCGATTCCGAAAGAGCTACCCGGAGGGACCCTCTAGATGTACGTCTGGATCTGGCGGCGCCTCCCCGGGGCCACCGCGTTGCGCGTCCTGCAGGTGCTGCTGCTGCTCGCCGCGGTCTCGGCCCTGCTGCTGTTCGTGATCTTCCCCTGGATCGAGCCCAAGCTGCCGGCTAACCCGATCACCGGACCCGGCACCGTCAGCCAGTAACTGCCGGGCCTTACGGCGCGGCGCAAAGAGGTAGCGCGGCGATGGGATGATGGCGGGGTGACCCGAATCCTGGTTGTCGACAACTACGACAGCTTCGTATACAACCTCGTGCAGTACTTGGCCCAGCTGGGCGCCGAGGTCGAGGTGCGGCGTAACGACGCGGTCGAACCGGCTGAGCTGTCCTCCTGGGAGCTCGACGGCGTCCTCATCTCTCCCGGCCCGGGCACCCCCCAGGACGCCGGTGTCAGCATGGCCGTCGTGGCCGCGTGCGCCGATGTCGGCCGCCCCCTGCTCGGGGTCTGCCTCGGTCATCAGGCCATCGGCGCGGTCTTCGGCGGCATCGTCGAGCGGGCGCCCGAGCTGCTGCACGGCAAGACTTCGGACGTGGTGCACGACGGCTCGGGCGTGCTGGCCGGACTCCCCTCGCCCTTCACCGCCACTCGGTACCACTCCTTGGCGATCCGGCCCGATAGCTTGCCGGACGAGCTTGAGGTGACCGGCCGCACCGAGTCCGGCGTGGTCATGGCGGTGCGGCACCGGAGCCTGCCGATCGACGGCGTGCAATTCCATCCCGAGTCGGTGCTCACCCAGGGCGGCCATCGGATGATCGCCAACTGGTTGGCCAGTTGCGGGGCCGAGGTGGACTGGCCGCTGGTCGAGCGGCTTGGCCAGGAGCTCGACGCGATGCGGGCGCAGGCCTTCAGCAGCAGCTCCCTCTGAGCCCCCGGGTCGCGCGACGGCAGCCGCTGGGCCAGACTGGGGGCATGACTGAATCGAGCGACACCGACAACAGCGAGGTTGTCATATTGGGTGGCGGGCGTGATTCGCCGGAGGCCGAGGCTTCCGACGACGGCGACCTGACCGCTCAGATCGAGCAACCGGCCAAGGTCATGCGGATCGGCACGATGATCAAACAGCTGCTGGAAGAAGTACGCGCCGCGCCGTTGGACGAGGCCGGCCGCCAGCGCCTGAAGGAGATTCACCAGTCCTCCATCCGGGAGCTCGAGACCGGGCTGTCGCCTGACCTGCGAGCTGAGCTCGATCGGCTGAGCTTGCCCTTCGACGAGGAGCGGGTTCCGAGCGAGCCTGAGCTGCGAGTAGCGCAAGCGCAACTCGTCGGCTGGTTGGAGGGCCTCTTCCACGGCATCCAGACGGCGTTGTTCGCCCAGCAGATGGCCGCTCGGGCCCAGCTTGAGCAGATGCGGGGCCGAGCGCTTCCCGGCCAAGTCGGTCCGGCCGGGCCGGGCGCCGGCGGGCTGTTCGGTCCCGGCATGGGCTCGGGCGAGCAGGGCGCACCGGGTGAGCACGGAACCGGTCAATACCTCTAGTGCGTCGCCACGTCGGCAGTTGGCTGCATGTTCAGATCCACACGCCGGCGCGGCTGCTGCTGCAGATCGCCGTGGCCGATCACTCGCCCGCGGTGACGACTGAGTCGCTGGTGCTCACGCTGGACGGGGTCGCCGTCGAGGCAACCGAGGTCGCCGCGCCGCACCGCGGCCGCTGGCATCTGCTGGAGGTGCCGCCGGGACAATTGCTGGTCGACTACCGGGCCAGCATCGACGGGGTCGCCGCCGAGCCCGTGGTCGCGGTCGCCGAGGAGATGAGCTACCTGCGGGCCAGCCGGTACGCCGAGTCCGACAAGCTCTACGCGTTGGCCCGCGAGGAGTTCGCCGGCGGCCCGGCGGACCCGTCGTTGCCGAGCGCGGTCGCCGCCTGGGTCGGCCGGCGCCTTTTTTACCTCTCGGGCTGGAGCCGTCCGACCGACGGCGCGGTCGACACGTTGCTGGCCGGCCAGGGTGTCTGCCGGGACTTCGCGCACTTGGTCACCGCCGTGCTGCGGGCCCTCGACGTGCCGGCCCGGACGGTCGCCGTCTACGCGCCGGGCTTGACCCCGATGGACTTTCACTCGGTGGTGGAAGCCTTTGTCGACGGACGCTGGCTGACCGTCGACGCCACCGGCCTGGCGCCGCGGTCGAGTCTGGTGCGGATCTCCACCGGCCGGGACTCGACCGACACCGCGTTTCTGTCCAGTTACCGCGGTGAGATCAGCATGATCGACCAGGTGGTGACCGCGGTCATCGACGGCGACCTGCCGTGCGAGGACCACTCCGCCCCGATCCAACTGCGCTGATATTGGGCACGGGCTGATTTAGGGCATGGCCAGCAGCTCGTGGATGAGGTTGGCCACCGCGTCCTCGTCATTGCTCCGCTCCAGCACCACGTCGGCGGCGGCCGCGGCGGCCGGATGGGCGTTGGCCACCGCGTAGGAGCGACCGGCCCACCGCAGCATCGGGATGTCATTCGGCATGTCGCCGACCGCGACGACCTGGGAACGGTCCACCCCGTGCGACTCGGCTAGCTTCGCCAGGCCGCTGGCCTTCGTCACGCCGACCGCCGAGATCTCGACCAGGGCCGAGTGCCCGGAGCGAGTCACGGTCACTTGCTGTCCGACCAGCTCCTCGACTTGGTCCATGAACTCGTCCGGGTCGAGGTCGCGCGCCTTGCCGAGTAGTTTCACGGCCGGTTTGGCCAGCAGCGCGGGCAGCTCCGTCTTGGTGGCGACCGGGATCGGCCGGCCCAGTCGGTCTGAGGTCGGGATGACCTCCCAGTCGTGGCGGTAGTCCGGCTCGAAGGCGAAGTCGAGGCCGTACTCGACGGCGAAGCGGATTTCCGGGATGGCCGCTCGGAGCCGGGTGGTCACCGCGGTCAGCGTGGGCACATCCATCGGGTGCTCGGCCAGCAACGCCTCGGTGTGCAGGTCGTAGGTGATGGCGCCGTTGGCCCCGATCGCGATGCCGCGGTGTCCAGTCGCGGCGGCGACCTCGTGCAACCAGCGGGGCGGCCGGCCGGTGACGAATGCGACCAGCAGCCCGCGGCGCTCGGCCTCGGCCAGCGCCGCGCGCGTGTCGTCGCTGACCGTGTTGTCACTGCGTAGCAGCGTGCCGTCGAGGTCGGTGGCCAGCATCCGCATTCGCTGCGGCGTGCTCACTTGCTGGCCGGCGGGATCAGCAGCTCCCGGCCGCCGAGCCAGGGACGCAAGGCCTGCGGGACATAGACCGAACCGTCCGGCTGCTGATGGTGGTCGAGCAGACAGGCGATCGTCCGGGCGATCGCGCACAGCGTGCCGTTCAGGGTGGCCACCGGCTGGTTGCCGGCCGCGGTCCGCGCCCGGATGTTGAGTCGCCGGGACTGGAACGTGGTGCAGTTCGAGGTCGAGGTGAGCTCGCGGTAGGCGCCCTGCGAGGGGAACCAGGCCTCGATGTCGAACTTTCTCGACGCGCTCGAGCCGAGGTCGCCGGCCGCGACGTCGATGACCCGATAGGCCAGCTCGAGCGAGTCCATGAACTCGCGCTCCCAGGTGAGCAGCCGCTGGTGCTCGTCCTCGGCCTCCTCGACTCCGACGTAGGAGAACATCTCGACCTTGTCGAACCAGTGCACCCGGATTATGCCCTTGGTGTCCTTGCCGTAGGAGCCGGCCTCGCGGCGGAAGCAGGCCGAGAAGCCCGCGTAGCGAAGCGGCAGCTCGGCCGCGTCCAAGATCTCGTTGGAGTGGAATCCGGCCAACGCGACCTCGGAGGTCCCGACCAGGTACAGGTCGTCATCGGCCAGCTTGTACACCTCGGCCGCGTGCGCGCCGAGGAAACCGGTGCCCTCCATCGTCTCCGGCTTGACCAGCGCGGGTGCGATGACCGGCGTGAACCCGAGCGAGTCGGCCTTGGCCATCGCCAGGTTGATCAGGGCCAGCTCCAACTGGGCGCCGATGCCGGTCAGGAAGTAGAACCGCGAGCCGGAGACCTTCACCCCACGCTCGGTGTCGATCGCGCGCAACGAAGTGCCGATCTCCAGGTGGTCCTTGGGGTCGGTGATGACCGGGATGGCCCCCACCTCGGCCAGCGTGCGGAAGTCGTTCTCACCGCCGGGCGGCGCGTCCGGCGAGGCGACATTGGGCAGCGCGAGCTGGGCCAGCCGCAGCTGCTCCTCGGTCTCGACCTGGGTGGCCTCGGCTGCCTTGACCGCCGCCGACAGGGCCTTGGCCTGCTCGAGGATCGCCGGCCGCTCGGCCGCTGAGGCGCTTTTGACCGACCGGCTAGCCTCCTTCGATTCCGCCCGGAGCGCGTCGGCGGTCGAGACCGCGCTGCGCCGGCGCTGATCCGCGGCCAGCAGGGCGTCGACGAGGCCCTCCTCGCCGCCGCGGGCACGTTGCGAGGCACGGACGAGCTCGGGATTCTCACGGACGAACTTGAGGTCGATCACCTGTTCAGGTTATCCGTCGGCCCAACCGCGATGGCGCCACCCGCGCGCGGGCCGCGATGGCGCTCATCGCCGTGGCGGTGCTGATCGGGCTTTGGGCGGTACTCCGGAAATGACAGGCCTTAGGCTGGCCGGATGAGCCCTGCCGACCGACTGCCGATCAAGATGCTGCACGATCGCGTGCTGGTGAAGCTCTCCCCGGAGGACGGCGAGCGCCGCTCGTCCGGCGGCATCCTGATCCCGGCCACCGCGCAGGTGTCCAAGCGCTTGGTGTGGGGCGAAGTGCTGGCCGTCGGCAACCACGTGCGCTCGGTCGAGTTGGGCGATCAGGTGCTGTTCTCACCCGATGACCGGCACGAGGTCGAGATCGCCGGCGAGGACTACCTGCTGCTGCGCGAGCGCGACGTGCACGCGGTGGCTGCCCCGCGCAACGACGCCAACACCGGCTTGTACCTCTGATCGGTCAGTCCAGCGGCACCGTGTAGGCGATGAGTCCGTGATCGTCGGTGTAGGTCAACGCGGCGTTGTCGCCGGTGGACGGATGCGCCGACTGGATCACCAGCGTGAACTGGTGCAGCACGTTCGGGTCGCTGCTTGGCGCGATGGTGCAGGTAGCCGTGTTCGGCCCCGTGACCTGGCACGAGTCGGGCGCTGCTCCGGTGAGCGAGGTGATCTGCCAGTCGGACGGTCCGCTGATCGTGATCGTGCCCACTCCGCCGCTGGTCGCTCCCGGGTACTGGATCGGGATCGTCCGCACGGTGGGCGCCGGCTCAGTCGTCTCGCTCGGAGTCGGCGTCGGGCTGGTCGAGGTGCTGGGGCTGGTCGAAGGGCTCGCGGACGGGCTGCTGCTCGGACTGGTGCTCGGGCTGTTCGAGGTGGTGGTGCTCGGGGTGGTGGACGGTGACACCGACGGCGCCGCGCTGCTGGTCGGGGCGGTCGTTTGAGCAGGCGCCGGCGCGAGGCGCGTGGCGCGCGCGGCGGACTTCGGCGCCTCGCTGCTCGCGGCGGGCTTGGCCAGAATCGAGATGACCCGCGCTGGCGGGCTGGCCGTCATCGAGGGTGCGGTGCTGGATGGACTGGCCTTGGGCGGGACGGCTGGGTTCACCGCCACCCGCGTCGGGCTGGCGCTCGCCGCGACCGCGGGCGCGCTCGAGCTGAGCGGGCTGGTGCGGCTCGCCGGCAACGTCAGGGGTTGATTCGACGAGGTGGGTTGCAGGATCGCGTACATCGCGAAGGCGCCGGTCGCGACGGCGAGCGACGTGCCAGCCAGGGCCAGCGACTTGGGTGCGAGGTGCGTGCCGAAGTGCACGACTTTGGTGAGTACGGCGTGGCCGGAGTGGCCGGCGCCGGCCGCGTGCGCTCCGGCCGGGCCGCCTCCGGCTGCTCCTCCGCCGGCCGTGCCACTGGCCGTCGCGCCACTGGCTGCCGCCACCGCGGCGGCGTGCGCCCCGATGCTGGTGAGGTATTTGACGGCCAGCGCGCTTCCGCCCAGCAAGATCGGCAGGATGATGACGCGCATCGAGCGGTTAAGGTCGCCGACCTCCATCGCCGCCGCGGTGCAGCGGTCGCAGTCGGCCAGGTGCTCCTCGATCTGCGCGGCCTCGCGGGTCGAGAGCGCACGCCGTTCCCAGGCGCCGAGGCGCTTGAGCACCTTCTGGCACTCGCTTCGATCGGTTTCGGCCACGTGGGCCTGGAGAAACGCCTGTCGGAGCCCCTCCCGGGCGCGCATCGACAAGGCGGCGACGGCGTTCGGGCTCGAGCCCAGCAGCGGCGCCACGGCAGCGGGTTGTTGCTCCTCGACGAGGGTGTGCCAGAGGACGGTCTTCCATCGTTCGGGAAGGCTGTTATAGGCCTTCCACACCGTCCGCGCCTCGAGCGCCTCCATGGCGGCGCTGTCCGCGCCTTGAGCCGGTTCGGCCTTCAGGTCAAGCTCGGCGTCCTCGCCGGTCAGCCCGACGCGCTTCTCATAGCGGGTCGCGATGTCGATGCGGATGCGTCGAATCGCGGTGAGCAGATAGGGCCGGACGTTCATGTCGGGTCCGCCGCCGGCCTGAAGCACCCGCAGCAGGCGGGCGAACGCCTCCGAGACCAAGTCCTCCGCCGCGCTCTGCGACCCGAACTGGCGGGCGTAGCGCGTCACGGCGAGGTTGTGGCGGGTCCAGAGCTCGGCGCAGGCGCCGTACACCGCCGCCGACCCGGCGTCCTTCACCGACGATCTAAGCAACGTGCTCGATGACGCGACCTATAACAACGACGCCGATCAGGGCGCGACGTACGTCGATCCGACCCTGGCGTGGTCCGGCGCGTTGGCCGTCAGCCAAACGGTGACGATCACCTACAGCGTGACCGTGAACAGCCCCGATCAGGGCAATCACTCGCTGGTCAACAGCGTCGTGACGCCGCCCGATTCCGGTGGTGGCTGCCCGGTGGGAAGCACCGACCCCACCTGCACGGTGACGGTTCCGGTCCAGTCGTACACGGTGACCAAGACGGCCACGCCGGCCAATCCGGGAACGGTCAACCCCGGTGACACCGTGACTTACACGATCGCCGTGAAGAACACCGGTGAGGCGCCGTACACGGCGTCCCATCCGGCCACCTTCATCGACAACATGTCGGGCGTGCTGGACGACGCGAGGTACAACAACGACGCCGATCAGGGCGCGACCTACGCCGTGCCCGCCTTGTCCTGGTCCGGTGCGCTGGCGGTCGGTCAGACGATCACCGTGACCTACAGCGTCACCGTCACGAACCCCGACGCGGGCGACCACAAGCTGGTCAACGCGGCCGTGGCCCCGCCGGGCTCAGGCGGCAACTGCCCGGTCGGCTCATCCGCACCCGGGTGCAAGACGGTGACGAACATCCAGTCGTTCACGGTCACCAAGACCGCCGACCCGGCTGGACCTGTGCATCCGGGCGACACCGTCACCTATCGGGTGACGCTGGCCAACACCGGCCTCGTCGCTTACTCGGCCGCCGATCCGGCGTCCTTCACCGATGACTTATCGGCCGT
>JAOPUY010000455.1 GCA_025963265.1 Frankiales bacterium
CCGCCACCGGCCACAGCGGCCGGCGTTATCCTCTCCGCGATCTCAGCTTCCGGGGGTGATCAGCCCTGATTCATAGGCGAGGACGACGGCCTGGACGCGATCGCGGAGCTGAAGTTTGGCCAGGATATGGCCGACGTGGATTTTCACGGTGCCCTCCGACAGATGCAGGTCGGCGGCGATCTCGCGATTGGACCGGCCCGCGGCGAGCTGGGCGAAAACCGAGCGCTCCCGATCGGTGAGCCGATCGAGTAGCTCTTGGCGGTGCGTTCGGCCATTGGCCTGCGGCATCAGGGGAACGAACTGATCGATCAAGCGGCGAGTCGCGGTGGGCGCCAAGACCGATTCCCCGGCGGCGACGGTCCGGATCGCCCGCAGCAGCTCGGGCGGGGGCGCGTCCTTGAGCAGGAAGCCGCTGGCTCCCGCGCGCAAGCCGGCGAAGACGTACTGGTCGAGGTCGAAGGTCGTCAGGATCAGCACGCGGCTGGCGGTCCCGCTCGCCGCGATCGCCTCGGTGGCTTGAATGCCGTCCAAGCCCGGCATCCGGACGTCCATCAACACGACGTCGGGCTGCAGCGCAGCGGTCATGCTGACGCCGGCCGCGCCGTCGCCGGCCTCGCCCACGACCTCGATGTCCGGCTCGGCATCCAAGATCAGCCTGAACCCCATCCGCAACAGCGACTGGTCATCGACCAGCAGCACCTTGATCACGCCGAGTCCGTCTCGTCCAGACGAAGTCGGGCCGAGACCCGCCAGCCGCTGGATGGACCAGGCCCCGCGGTGATGGCGCCGCCGTAGGCGTGCACCCGCTCGCGCATGCCGGTCAACCCGCTGCCGACGCCGACCGGGGCCGGAGCCGACGCGCCGGCGCCGTCGTCGACGACGTCCAGTTGGAGCTCGTGCGGCAGGTACTTCAGCCGCACGGCCGCCCGGGCGTCCTCGCCGGCGTGCTTGAGGCTGTTGGTCAAGGCCTCCTGGACCAGCCGGTACACGGTGAGCTGAACCCCGGCGGGCACGTCCGCGGTGACCCCGTGCACTTCGAAGGTGGTCGGCAGTCCGGCCGCGCGGACCCGCTCCAACAGCGCGTCCAGCTCAGCCAGGTCAGGCACCGGGTGCCGCCCACCCGCCTCCGCCGCGGCGCTCGGGTCCTGCCGGAGCACCCCGAGCAGGCGGCGAGTGTCGGCCAGAGCTCGACGGCCGGTGGCCGACACGGTCCGCATGACCTCGATTCCCCGCTCGGGCGAGCTCGCGGTCGCGGCGATCGCGCCGTCGCTCAGCGCGACCATCACCGTGAGGTGGTGGGCGACCACGTCATGCATCTCCCGAGCGATGCGGGCCCGCTCGGCGGCCGCGGCCAGCTCGCCTTGCTGATCCCGCTCGCGTTCGAGCCGCTCGGCCCGATCGTGCAGCTCGGCCAGGTAGGCCCGCCGCGTGGACGCGTACAGCCCGAGCCCCAGCCCGGCGCCGACCAGCCCCGAGACGAAGATCGCGTCATACCAGAATCCGGCGGCACTGACCTTCACCGCGGCGACTATGACGACCGCTTCCAGCACGCCGGCCGCGATGATCGCGTCTCGGCGGGGCTGCATCGAGGCCACGGTGTAGAGGGCGATCAGCAGCGCGAGGCCGGGGATCACATGATCGTTCCAGGATCCGCTCAGCACCGTCCCGACCAGCAACCACGCCAACACCGGGACCGGATACAGCCGGCGCACGACCAGCGGCGCCACCAGCACGGCCAACACCGGGATCGCGGCGACCGGCGGGTGCGGGTTGTCGTGGATGACCGACGGCAACGCGCTCGCTCCGGCCACGAGCGCGACCAACCCGTCGAAGGCCCACCGCGCCTTCGACCGGCTCGCCGCCGCTTCCGCTGGCCTGAGCCACCTCATCCGGCTGCCCTCCTCGTCGTGGACCTGAACGCCGACCTCGGGGCGCGCCCAGATCACGATAGGAGGGTGTGCGCAACGCACGCATCACCCAGACGGCCAGCATCCAGCTGTCCAACGTATGCCTGAGGGCCTAGGTGCCCGGCCGGTGCCCGGCCGGTGCCCGACCGGCCCGACCGGCCCGATCGCGCTCAGCCCGGCAGTGGCTTGCGTTCTTCCTTGTCCGGTGTCGCCGGTGCGATGCCAAGGCGCACCGAATCGAAGATGGCCAGACCTTGGCTGACCAGGCCGGCCGCGATCTCGCCGAGGCCGTCCGAGCCGTTGAGCACGGTGACGTTCGCCTTGGCCAGACCCTGGGCCGCCTCGCGCACGATCTGGGGCAACTGCTCGATCAGCAGCTGGTCCAGTGACACCCGGTTGTTCGACGCGGCCGCCTCGGCCTGGATGCGGGTCTTCTCGGCCTCCGCCAGCGCCAACACCCGGATCCGCTCGGCTTCGGCCTCAGCCGGCTTGATCACCTCGGCCACCAACTGCTGCTTGCGCAACTCGGCGTTGCTCGCGGCCAGTTCAGTTTGCGCCGCGAGGACCTCGCGTTGCGCGGTGGCTTGGGCCAGCGGGCCGGACTGCCCGGCCGCGGACTCGGCCCGATCCACCTCGGCTTTGGCCTGCGCGCGCACGATCGACGTTTGACGGCTGAACTCGGCCTGCGCGCGTTGCGATTCTTGCTCGGCCTGGGCCGCCGCCTGATTGGCCTTCGCCTTTGCGACCAAGACCTCGGCGTCGTACTGCGCCTGCGCCACCTGGGTCTGGCGGGCGAACTCGGCCTGGGCGCGCACGGACTGCTGATCGGCCTCGGCCGAGGCCTGGTCGGCCTGGGCCTGGGCGATCCGCGCCTGCCGCTGGATGGCGGCATTGTGCGGGGCGGACATCGCGGCGATGTAGCCGAGCTTCATGTCGTCGATGGACTGAATTTGGAACGAGTCGACCGCCAACCCGATCTTGGCCATCTCCAGTTTGGAACCGTCGAGCACTCCCTCGGCCAGGCGTTGCCGTTCGGTCACGATCTCCTCCACCGTCATTGACCCGACGATCGAGCGCAGGTGGCCGGCGAAGATTCGACCGACCAGCACGGACATCTGGCTCTGGTCGGACAGGAACCGCTGGCCGGCGTTGACGATGCTCTCGGTGTCGTTGCCGACCTTGAAGGCGATGACAGCGCGGACGTTCAGGGCGATCCCCTGCTTGGTCACACACGCCTCCGTCACCTCCGACTCAGCCATCGCCAACCCGAGGAAGCGCGCCTTGCGAAACAGCGGCAGGACAAACGCCCCATGTCCGGTCACCACCCGAAACGGGGCGCCGTCGGCGTTTCCCTTGCCTCCGGAGACCAGCATCGCCTCGTCCGGCTCGGGGACTTTGTAACCAAACATGATTGCTCGATTCCGTGCGTCGGTCGCTAGGGCCACTTCAACCTAGTCGTCGGCCTCGAGATCGCCACTGGGCCACGGGACGACCGTCACGACTCTGTTCGAACGCATCTCCACGACCAGCACGGCTCGACCGGCCGCGATCGGCGCGGTGGAGTAGGCGATGAAGTCCTCCCGCGCACCGCGGATCCGGACCGCCACCTCGCCGGGTCCGTCCGCACCTCTCGTGCCCAGGACCAATGTCCCCTCCAGCCCGACCGGCTGATCATCCCGCGATCCGCTCACACCCACTCCGTTTCTGGTTCCGTTCCGTCCGGGCGTCACACCTGCCAGCATGCACCGATCAGCTTGCGCCGACTCGGGCGGCACGATGCAATCAGCGGGCGAGCAGACCGGGACAACGATTAATCGAACGGTGGTTCGGTTGTGTTATCGAGACGCAACGATTCGGTATCAGATCCGTCCACCGGTGAGCGTTCGGCCTGGCGATGGATATATTTCCGGCCACACCGCGAACCTCAGTCGGCGAAATACCCGACGCCGTTGTCCCGACGATCATCGCCGTTGACCTGCGGGTGATCCGCGCGTCGTCGTCCCTGATCGCCTCACTCCGCCCTTATGGGCCAAGGAGAAAGGCACCAACAATGCGTAGACGCAGGTATGTGGCCGTCACCGCGATCACGATCGGGGTCGGCCTGCTCGCCGGGGCGTGCAGTTCCTCGGGAAAGAGCACGGGCACCGACAACGCCGCCACGGCGACGACCAGCGCCAGCCAGGCTGCTGGGGCGCCCATCAAGATCGGGGTCTTGACCGACTCGACCGGTGTGGCGGCGTCAGGCTTCCAAACGACGGAGATCGGCATCAAGGCCTACGCGAACTCTGTCAACGCCGCTGGCGGCGTGAACGGCCAGAAGATCACTTACGTGATGGCCGATTCCCAGTCGACGCCGGCTGGCGCGCTCACGGCCGTGCAGAAATTAGTGCAGACCGACAAGGTCTTCGCGATGATCAACGTGTCCTCCGACTTCTACGGCGCTGAGACTTACGCCTTAAAGCAAGGCCTGCCGGTCATCGGTGGCTCCTTCGACGGGCCGGAGTGGTCTGACCCCAAGAACACCAACCTGTTCGCCGCGCAAGGCGTTTCCGACGTCAATGCCGTGTACTCAAACCTCGGCCAGTACTTCAAGGCGCAGGGCGTGACGAGCTGCGGTTCAGTCGGCTACGCCAGCTCGCCCAGCGCGCAGAAAGCGGCCACCGGGGCGTTGAAGTCCTGCGAGGCCCAGGGCCTTAAGGGCGGCTACGTCAGCCAGGTCACCTTTGGCAGCACCGACGTCGGGCCGATTGCGCTGGCGATGAAGGCGGCCGGAGTCGACGGCGTCTACATGCCGGTGGTGCCGAACACCGGATTCGCCCTGGCCGGCGCGCTGCGGCAGGTCGGAGTGCAGCCCAAGTCGTTCTTGCTGGCAACGGGATACGGCAGCGATCTGCTCGCCTCGAGCGCGGCGGTGACGGCGGCTCAGGGCTTCGACTTCTCCAGTTCGCTGGAGCCGGTCGAGATGAACACCCCGGCGACTCAGGTCATGGTCAAGAATCTCGCCGCGGTCGGCTTCACCCAGACGCCGACCTTCGCGATCCAGACGGCGTACGCGGCGATGGCCGGCTTCGTCCACGGGCTCAAGGTCGCCGGGGCGAATCCGACGCAGGCTTCCTACATGAAGGCCTTGCGCGGGGTCACTGATTTCGACGTCGACGGTCTGATGGATCCGATCAAGGTGAACTTCAGCAACTACTCGCCGGATGAGACCTGCTCGTGGATCGTCAAGCTGCAAGGCAAGAAGTTCGTGCCGCAGCCGAAGATCCCGTACTGCGGCAACAAGCTGCAGGGCGTGAAGCCCTAGCTGCCAACCGCTGCACCCTGACCGCGCGACACCGCCGCACCGGGCCGGAATTCGGCTCGGTGCGGCGGTGAGCGGCTTTCAGGGCTGAGTCGTCCGCGGACTGATGACGGCCCGGATCGAGGCGAGCAGAGCGAGGACGACGATGGCGACGAAGACGAGCATCACGTCCCGCGCGGGTGCGTACTGGGTGGCGATGCCCAGGCCGAGGACGGGCACCGAGAGCCCCACATAGGCGCCTAGGAAGAAGCCGGAGAGCACCTCGGCCCGCGACTCGGGCGACGCCGCGGACCCAGCCGCGACCAACGCGCCGCGGAACACCAGGCCGGCCCCAGCGCCGGTCAGCACGCCACCGACGATGAACATCGTCAGGCTCGGCAGCCACATTCCGCCGGTCAGCAGGGCGAGCCCGGGGATCAGGATGACCATGCTGGTGCGGAGCATCGCAGCGACCCCTTGGCGGCTGAGCAGGATCTGCGCCAGCGCGCCGGCGGCGAACGCCGCGAAGGCCACCGCTCCGGCTAGGGCCGGCGAGCCGTCGTGCAGCACTCCGGCCAGGAAGCTCGGGGCCAAGGAGTTGAACACGCCGAAGACCGCGAAGGCGGCCACGCCGGCCCCGGTGGCCGCGAAGAACGCCCCCCGCGCCTCAGCGGGGACAGCGATGCGTTGCGGGCGCCAGGGCGGAGCCGGCTCGGGCCGCACTCGGGTCTCCGGCGACACGGCGACCAAGCCGGCCAGCACGATGATCACCGCTCCGAAGACGAGGTAGGGCAGCCGCAGCGGCTGGGGGGCGAACTGCGCCAGCAGACCGGCCACGAGCGGGCCGACGCCGATGCCCCCGAGGTTCGCGGCGGTGGCCACCACTTGGGCCCGGCGGGGCGAGCGGACGGGTTCGGCGCCGAAGATCCCGACGTGCAGCTCGGCGAGGTAAGCGGTGGCGGTCGCCGTGGTGAGTCCGACCGAGATGCCGCTGATGACCCGAGCGACGAGTAGGCCCGGCAAGCTGGGCGCGAGGAGGAAGATCAGCGCGCTTAGCACGTTGATCAGCAAGGCGGGAACGAAGATCCGCTTGCGTCCGACCCAGTCCGAGACGTGGCCGCCGAGGAAGAGGCTGCCGATCACGCCGACCGCGTAGACGGCGTACACGACGGTGATCATGAACGTCGAGAAATGATCGCGACGTTGGTACAACGCGTACAGCGGCGTCGGCACGGCCGAGAACGCCATATTGGCCAGGAAGGCGAGGGCGGCGACCCAGAATCCGAAGGAGTGATGTCGGCTCGAGGCCATGCGGAGCGATCGGCCACCGCGAGCGGTGTCGGTCGAGCTGACTGCGAGGGCTGAGGTCATGAGGGCGGCTCCACGTCGATGTTCTGGTACTCCCAGGTTGCTCCAGATCCGTTATGCTGTCCAACGAAATCATTTCATAGTGGTTATTCGTCAGAGGCATGGAGCGAGGCATGGAGCTGCGGCATCTCGAGCATTTTCTAGCCGTCGCGGACGAGGGCAGCTTCACCCGCGCCGCCAACCAGCTGCACCTCGTGCAGTCGGCGCAGTCGGTGTCGCTCCGCTCCCAGGAGAAGGAACTGGGGGTGCGCCTGTTCGACCGCAACACCCATCGCGTTGAGCTCACCGACACCGGCCAGGCCCTGGTGCCCGAGGCCCGACGCACCCTGGCCGCCGCCGATGCCGCCCGCGACGCGGTGGCCGCCGCCCAAGGCGGCCTACGGGGCACGGTGCGAATCGGCATCATGCACTCGTTGTCGCTCATCGATCTCGCGGGGTTGCTCACTGAGTTCCACCGCGACCGGCCGCAGGTGCAGCTTATCCCCCAGGCCGCCCAGGGCGGCTCGGCCGAGTTGGCCCGCGAAGTCGCCGAGGGCCGCCTCGATCTGGCCTTCGTGGGCCTGCCCGACCCTTACCCCAGCGGACTCACCGTGCGGCCGCTGGCCTCGGAGCCGATGATGCTCGCCTGCCCACCGGAGGACCCGCTCGCGCAACGCCGCCTCATCGATTTGAGCGAACTGGAGGCAAAGCCCTTCGTCGACTTTCCGTCCGGCTGGGGCACCCGGGTGGCGGTCGACCGGCTCTTCCTGGCCCACGGACTGCAGCGCGAGATCACGGTCGAAGTGGCCGATATCCCCAACATCCTGAATCTGGTCAACGCCGGGTTCGGCTTCGCCTTCCTCAGCCCGTCCCTGATCGGCGGCAAGCAGGGTCAGCTCCGGCGCGTCCGTCCGAATCCCGAGTTCGTCGTCTCCATGATCACCTCCGAACGACGGCCGCTGTCGGCCGCGGCCCGCGCCCTCGTGGGACTCGTCAACCACCGTTACCCGAGCCTGCGGCCCGATCGCAGCCCGCGGCCACGAGCCCGGCCGCCGTCATGACATCTCTCACCTCGGCGCGCGGCGATGCGGCAGATCCGAGAGAATTCGACTGTCGCGCCGCGCTGGGCGCCCAGAAACAGGAGGCCAGTTGACGTCGAGCTGTCATTGGAACCCCGACGTCGCTGCGCATCCCGCCCTGTTCAGCGACGCCCCGACCGAGGAGCACGCACGTCAGGTCGCCGCTCTGCGGGCCGAGCACCCGGTGAGCCAGGACCCGGCGACCGGCCTCTGGCTGGTCACCCGCTACGACGACATCCGCGCCGTCCTGCTTGACTCCGACACCTTCCGACCCGACAACGCCCTGCTCGCGATCACGCGGCTCAGCCCAGCCGCGAAGCAGGTGTTGACCGACGCCGACTTCGCGCTGCCGGCGATGTTGGCCAACAACAGCGGTCCCAGCCACGCCGAGCTGCGACGGCTCAGCGCCCAATTCTTCACGGCCCAGCGCGTCGAGCAGGCGATCCCGCGGATCCGGACGCTCGCCCAGTCCGCCGCCGGCCGGGTGCGGGCCGCGCTGGCCGCAGATCCGGACGTCGACCTGGTCGAACTGGTCACCGCCGAGCTGCCCGGCCAGGTGCTGCTGCACCTACTCGGCCTCGACCGCGGCGAGGTCGACCTGTCGCAGCTGATCGACTGGAGCGCGAGGTCGCTGGAACTGTTCTGGGGACGCCCGGACGGCGAGGGCCAGCTGGCTCTGGCCGCCTCGGCCGCCGCGTTCTACCGCTGGATCGCCAGCCAGCTCGACGCCGCGACCGGCGCCGGGCCGGATCTGTTCAGCGTCGTGGCCGCGCACCGCGACCTAGACGGAGCCCCGCTCAGCCGGCACCAGGCCACCAGCCTGTGCTACTTCGTGCTCATCGCCGGCCACCAGACCACCAGCCAGCTGCTGGCGACCGCGTTGCGCCGGCTGATCGGCGACGCCGAGGTGTGGCGGCGGCTCGGGCAGGCGACCGACGGCGAGCGCTTCGCTCAGGCCTGCGTCGAGGAAGTGCTCCGGTTGGAACCGCCGGTCACCACCTGGCGGCGGGTGCTCAGCCAGCCCGCGACCCTGGCCGGGGTGGACCTGCCTGCCGGCGCCGAGCTGCTGCTCATGCTCGCCGCCAGCGGCACCGACGAAGCCGCGTTTGCCGACCCGTACGCGTTTCACCCCACGAGAGAGACGAAAACCCCGCACTTGGCGTTCGGCTACGGTCGGCACTTCTGCCTCGGCGCCGCCGCCGCGCGAACCGAGGCGGCGATCACCATCGCCACCCTCGCCCGCGAACTGCCCGGCTTGCGCCTGAACGCGGACGAGCCACCGCACGTCGGACTGCTCTCCTTCAACGCCCCCACCCGGATCGCCGTCGGGGTGTTTTAGGGCCTCCTCGGAGGCTCAGGTTAGGACCGTTAGGACCGGGGGAAGTTGTAGAGCTTGCGCGCGTTCCACTCGACCATCTTCTGCGCATCTTCGTCCGGCACGTCCAGCATGGCCTCTTCGAGGACCTTGCGGGTGTGCGGCCAGTTGCTGTCCGAATGCGGGTAGTCGCTCTCGAACATGAGGTTGTCGACGCCGATCAAGTTCCGCGAGAAGATCCCCGCGTAGTCGGAGATGAAGCAGCCGTAGATGTGCTGGGCGAAGATGTCGGACGGCTTGACGTCCTTGTTGACGTCGTTGTACCAACGGTGCCGCTCCCAGACGTAGTCCAGGCGCTCGATCATGTACGGCATCCAGCCGATGCCGCCCTCAGAAAGCGCCATCTTCAAGTTCGGGAACTTGTGGAACACCGGCGAGAGCAGCAACTCGGCCATCGCGCTCATCGAGTTGAGGCCGAAGAGCGAGATCGCCACGGTGAAGTTGCTCGTCATCGCCTCGGCCGAGGCCTGGGGCGGCCCGGCGGTCCCGAAGTGCAGCGAGAGCGGCATGTTCGCGGCCTGGGCGGCGGCCAATACCGGGTCCCAGTGGTCGCTGTGCCAGGACGGCAGTCCGATCCGGTCCGGGATCTCGGGGAAGGTAAGGCTGCGGGCGCCCAGCGATGCGGTTCGCTCGATCTCAGCCACCGTCGCCTCGACGTCCCAGTAGGGGACCATCATCAGCGGAATCTGGCGGTCGGGCGCGGCTGCGCACCACTCGTCGAGGATGAAGTCGTTGTAGGCCTTGATGACCGCGATGCTGAGGTCGTGGTCCTTCGACTTCTGCACGACGCTGCCGGCGAACCCGCCGAAGTTGGGGAAGCAGAGCTGGGCGTGCACGCCTTCCAGGTCCATGTCACGCAGCCGGTCCTTGATGTCGTGGCAGCCGGGCAGCATGTCGTCGTAGCGGCGGGGGTCGAGCCCGAACTCCTTCGGGGACTTGCCGGCGACGGCGTTGAGCGCGAAGTTTCCCGCGACCTCGCCCTCATAGACCCAGGCGTCGTTGCCGTCCGGCATCCGCTCGATGCGGGGCGCCACGTCGGCGTACTTGCTTGGCAGCCGATCCAGCCACACCCGCGGATGCTCGATCACGTGGTCATCCACCGAAACGATCTGTGCGTCAATGGGAAGCATTCTGAACCTCCGAGGTTGTGTCGAGTGGCTCCGAACTGGGCTAGCTCCTACTGGGCCTCCGTGCGGCCAGGGCCCCGCGCAGCTTGAGCATAAAACGGAGACCCCCTCCGCGCCAGAGGGCCAGGCCGGAATTCCCAGCCGACCACCGGTCGATTGACAGACGGGCACCGCTGACTTAGCTTCGCGACAGAACCCCCTCCTAGTAAGCGAGGCGCGTCATGACTGCAGGCCTGCTGGTCGTCCCCCCGGCGACGAAGCAACCGACGACTCAACGTCCGCTGATCGACCGCCCGGCCAGCCCGGACGGTCTGGTCCTGGGTCTGCGTGAGTTCTGGTTCAACTACGACCGGTTCACCCGGGCGTTCGAAGATCGGTTGAAAGCCGGTTTCGAGGTCCCCGGGGTCGTCCGGGTCGATGGCACCAATCCCCGAACCGGGCGGGTGCTCGAGGCCTGGCAGGGCTTCAACCGAACCGTGGACTGGGCCTTGGTCGGGTTCGGCGCCTGCGGGGGCTGCGCGCCGTGGGCCGTCATGGACGCGCTGGAATTGGAAGGCAACGGAGTTCCCACCGTGACTCTGATCAGCGAGCAACTCATCGGGGTCGCCCGGACCACCGCGCGCTCCAAGGGCTACCCGCAGCTGCGCATCCTGACGCTGCCGCACTACATCGACGACCTGGACGACGAGGCGATCAGCGCGCTGGTCGACGCGAAATTCGACGAGATCATCTCGGCCTTGACCCGGCCCCTCGGGTGAGCTCGCTGGAACTCTCTGGACTGAGCGCGGATGGCGTCACACGGCTGAAGAGCTCCGGTCACGACATCGTCGAGACCTGGGAGGAGATGCTCGCTCGCGGTTGGGGCGACGGACTGCCGGTCATCCCGCCGACGCCGCAGCGAGTCGCTCGGATGTTGGCCGGTCGGGACCCAGACGCGGCCGGCCCGTCGATCGGCGCCGGGGACGTGTTCATCGGACGGGAGGCGCAACCGGCCGCCAGCTACGCCCAGATCGCGGCCAACGCCGTGCTAGCCGGCTGCGACCCGAGCTACTTCCCCGTCGTCCTGGCCGGCTTGCAGGCCATCGCGGCCGCGGGCGGGGCGGCCATGTTCACCAACAGCCCGGCGGCGCCGCTGTTCGTGGTCAACGGCCCGATCCGAGACGCGCTGGACATCAACTCCTCGCATGAGATGTTGAGCCTGACCACGCGGGCGAACGCGACGATCGGACGCGCGGTCCGCCTGACCATGATGAACACCCTCGATGCCCGGCCGCCTCGGTTGTTCGACGTGCAGCACGGCATGCCGGGCCGGCTGTCCATGGTCTTCGCCGAGGCCGAGGAAGAGAGCCCGTGGGAGCCGCTGTCGGTGACCCAAGGTCAGCCGCTCGGGGCCAGCGCGCTCACCTTGTTTCCGGCGTTCGGGACGATGCCCGTCAATTACCACCAGGTGCCCCAGCGGGCCAGCGAGGTGCTGTTGATCCTGCAGCGCTGCCTTGATTACGTCCGGGGTAACCGCATCGGGCCCTCGCCCGATTCCGGCGCCCCGGTCGTGGTGCTCTCGCCCAAGCACGTCCGCGCCTTCTCGCTGCAGGGCTGGACCAAGCAGTCTCTAGAGGACGAGCTCACGGCCGCGGTCAACGACCACTACGAGATCGAGCTGGCCTCGCACCAGGACAAAATCGAGCTCATCAACCG
>JAOPUY010000458.1 GCA_025963265.1 Frankiales bacterium
CTGACCGCTCACGCCAGCAAAATCAGCGCGCAGTTCCAAAAACCGTCGCCGAGCATCGCCGCGTCTCCGGAAGCCGAGTCAGCTTTTCGAAAAGGTGAAGTCGCGCCCCTATTTGCTTAGCTATCGGCGTGGCAAACCTGGTCTTCCTTCCTGCCCACGGGTGGTCCAGCGTGATTGCCTATATCGGCCTAACCCGGGTCGCAGGCGCACGTACTGGCAGGACGTGAAGGGCGCCTTCGGCAGCCGCCGTTGGTGGTTTATGCGCGAACGTGAAAGCTAATCGGCTGCCGCCTAAAGCCACCGGCCGAGCACGTCGATCGCCTCGGAGATCTCCGCGGTGTCACCGGCGAAGGAGAACCGCGCGAAGCGGTGGCCGGCCTGCGGGTCGAAGTCCAGGCCGGGGGCCAGCGCCACCCCGGTCTCGGCCAGCACAGTCCGCACCCAGGGCAACGAATCCTCGGTGTGCTCGGAGACATCGGCGTAGACATAGAACGCGCCATCCGCCGGCGCCAGGCGGGAAAGGCCGATCCCGGGCAGCCGGTCCAGCAGCAACGCACGGTTGCCGGCATAGCGCGCCACGTTGTGCTCGAGCTCGTCCTGGCAGTCGAAGGCGCTGATCGCGGCCCACTGGGACAGCGCCGGCGGGCAGATCGCGTAATTTCCGGCCAGCCGGTCCACCGCGTCGCGGAGGTCCTCGGGCACGAGCAGCCAGCCCAGCCGCCAGCCGGTCATCGAGAAGTACTTCGAGAAGGAGTTGACGACCACGCTGCTGCGGTCGTACTGCCACGCGCAGGCGGCTCGTCCGGTGTAGCTGATCCCGTGATAGAGCTCGTCAGAGATGAGCCGAACCCCGTTCTGCCGGCACCAGTCGGCGATCTCGGCCAGCCGGGCGGGCGGGCTCATCGCCCCGGTCGGGTTGGCCGGCGAGGCCAGGATCAAGCCGGCGGGTCGCTGCGGCAACGCCTCCAACGCGGCCACCGAGGGCAAGTAGCCCTGCTCAGGACCGCAGTCGAACTCGGCCACCTCGCACCCCAGGCTGGCCAGGATGTTGCGATAAGCGGGGTAGCCCGGACGGGCCATGGCCACCACGTCGCCGACGTCGAAACAGGCCAGAAAGCTCAGCAAGAACCCGCCCGACGCCCCGGTGGTGACGACCACCTCCGACGGGTCGACGTCGAGGGCGTACCAGTCGCGGCAGTGCCGGGCGATCGCTGCCCGCAGCGGAGCAATCCCGGTCGCCGCGGTGTAGCCGATCTTGTCGGCGCTCAGGGCGGCGACCGCGGCCGCCCGCACGCCCGCGGGCGCCCCGGTCGCGGGTTGCCCGGCCGCGAGGTTGTAGACCGGCAGTCCGGCCGCCCGGCGATCTTCCGCGGCCCCGAAAATCTCCATCACGTAGAACGGCGGCACGTCCGAACGCGCGGAGACGTTGCCGGGCCGCTGATGCACCCAGCGACCCTAGCGCGCCCGGCGATAGCCTCTAGCTCGTGACCTCCTCCCCGCGATCCGCCGCTGACAATCGGCACCGGCAGGCTGACCTGACGCTGGCCCTAGTCTTGGCCGACTTGGCCGACGCGATCACCGTCGAGCGCTTTCGGGCCAGCGACCTCGTGGTCAGCAGCAAGCCCGACCTGACCCCGGTGAGCGACGCCGACCAGGCCGTCGAGCGGGCCATCCGAGACCGACTTGAAGCTGAGCGGCCGGCCGACGCGTTCTTCGGCGAGGAGTCGGGCGCACGCGGCACCGGCCCACGGCAGTGGGTGGTGGACCCAATCGACGGCACCGCCAACTACGTGCGGGGGGTGCCGGTCTGGGCGACCCTGATCGCCCTGCTCGAGGACGACGAGCCCGTCCTCGGTGTCGTCTCGGCCCCCGCGCTGGGCGCCCGCTGGTGGGCGGCGGTCGGCGAGGGCGCCTTCACGCAATCCGCCGGTGCCACTCCGCGGCCGATCTCGGTCTCGGCCGTGACCGAGCTAGCGGACGCCAGCTTGTCCTACGCCTCGCTGGCCGGTTGGATTCCGCTCGGCAAGTTCGAGGCCATGACCGAGCTCACCACCCGGGTCTGGCGCTCGCGGGCCTATGGGGACTTCTGGTCCTACATGCTGCTGGCCGAAGGAGCGCTCGACCTGGCCGCCGAGCCGGAGCTGTCGCTCTGGGACATGGCTGCCCTGGCTCCGATCGTGACCGAGGCCGGTGGGCGCTTCACCGGGCTCAACGGAGTGGACGGCGTCCAACAGGGCAACGCCGCCGCGTCCAACGGACTGCTGCACGGCGCGCTGCTGGCCGCCCTCGGCTCCGCCTAACCTTCGGCCAACCGACGGCCAACCGACCGAAGCTAGACCTCGCGGGCCAGGTCGGGCACCAACTGAGCTGCGGGCAGGCTGAGCAGCGCCGACCCGGGTACTCGAAGCTTGGAGGCCCGCAACCCGCTGCCGATCACGACGGACGCCGCGTTGGCGACTTGGGCTGAGACGTAGATCGGCCAGCCGGCTGGCAGCCCGACGGGGGTGATGCCGCCGTACTCCATGGACGTCAGCGCGACCGCGTCGGCCATCGGCGCGAACGATGCCTTGCGCACGTCGAGCAGCCGCCGGACCACGCCGTTGACGTCGGCCCGGGTGGTGGCCAGCACGAGGCAGGCGCAATACCTGAGCTCGCCGTCGCGTTTGCCGGCCACGACGACACAGTTGGCCGAGGCGTCCATCGCGATGCCGTACGCGGCGCAGAACTCCGCGGTGTCGGCCAGCGACGGGTCGATGGCCGCCGCCTCAGCCGACTGCTGGGACCCGAAGCCAGCCACCCAGGGCGTGAGCGCGTCGGCCACCGGCGCGGCCAGCAACTCGGCGTGCTCCGCGGCTGGCTGCCAGTCCAGTCGGCCACCGCCGGTTTCTCCCACGAGATTCGTCATGGCCCCACCTTGCCGCAGTAGCGTGCAGGAGGAAGATTCGACCCCCGCACCAACGTCAGCCCGGACGCAGCCCCGCGACCGCACTTCAAGACTGGAGCCTTCAGCGATGACCGAGCCCAACCCCCGCCAGAACGTCACCTTCGCCAGCAACGGCGGCGAGGCCTACGGCTACTTGGCGACGCCGCCGGCCGGATCGGGCGCGGGCGTCATCGTCATCCAAGAATGGTGGGGCTTGACCGATCACATCGTCGACATCGCCGACCGGCTGGCCGCTGAGGGCTTCGTGGCGCTGGCGCCTGACCTGTTCGGCGGTCGCACCACCCACGACTCGGGCGAGGCGGGCGAGCTGATGTCGCAGCTGCCGGCCGAGCAGGCGGCCAAGGACCTGGCCGGCGCCGTCGACTACCTGTTGGCTAGTCCGGCGGTCACCTCAAGCAAGCTCGGCGCCGTCGGCTTCTGCATGGGCGGCGGCTTCGTCCTGCAATTGGCCGAGCAGCAGGGCGACCGAATCGCGGCGGCCGTGCCGTTCTACGGGGTCGGCCAAGGCGTCCCCGAGCACTATGAGGGGCTGACCGCCGCCGTGCAGGGGCACTACGCCGAAAACGATGGCTTCTACCCGGTCGAGCAAGCCCGGCAGCAAGAGCAGCAGATCCACGCGCAGTCCGGCGCCGAGGTGGAGTTCTTCTACTACCCGGCCGGGCATGCGTTCCACAACCCAGAGGACCTACTCGGCACCTATGACGAGGAAAGCGCGAAGTTGGCCTGGAGCCGAACCGTGGCCTTCCTGCACGCGAAGCTGGGCTGAGCCAGCCATGGCGCCCGTCCCCGACGCAGACCAGCAACGCGAGCTGGCCGACCGCCGCGCCCAGCTCCGCGAGCGCTACCTCGCGCCGCCGGGAACCCGGGCCGCCAGCACCGCCCGCGGCATCCACCACGCCGCACTCATCTGCAGCGACCCGGAGCAGACGATCGAGTTCTACCAAGGCCTGCTGGGCTTCCCGCTCATCGAGCTCGTCGAGAATCGCGACTACGCCGGCTCATCGCACTTCTTCTTCGACCTCGGAAACTCCACCCTGCTCGGCTTCTTCGACTTTCCCGGACTCGGCTTGGCACCGGGCGTCGAGTCGATCGGAAGCGTGCAGCACATCGCGATCTCCATCGCCCCGCCCGAGCACGCTCGGTTGCGGGCCAAGCTCGACGCCGCGGGCATAAGCTACGCCGGCCCGGACCGCGGGGCTGAGGAGTCGCTCTATCTGCGCGACCCGGACGGGATCCAGATCGAATTGCTGCGCGACGAGCTGATGTATTTCGGCGGGACTTGGCTCGACGGCCGATGACCGCTCTTGAGCTGGGTTTCGGCCTGCCGGTCTCTGGTAGCTGGGCCGGGACGCACAACGCGGCCGAGAACGTCGTCACGATCGCGCAGGAAGCCGAGGCGGCCGGCTACCGCTCGCTGTGGACCTTTCAGCGGCTGCTGCACCCGGTCGGCGCCAAGTGGGGCGCGATGTATGAATCGGTGACTGATCCGCTGATCACCCTCGGCTACACGGCGGCCGTGACCCAACGGGCTCGGTTGGGCCTGGCGATCCTCAACGCGCCGTTCTTCTCGCCGATCCTGCTGGCCAAACAGCTGTCGACGCTGGACATTCTCTCGCACGGGCGACTCGACACCGGCCTTGGACTGGGCTGGGCCGAGGAGGAATTCACCGCCGCCGGCGTCGATTTCGCGCGGCGCGGCGCCCGGGTGGAGGAGTTCACCCAATGCCTGAAGGCAATCTGGACCCAGCCCGAGGTCTCCTTCCAGGGCGAGTTCTATCAGGTCCCAGCCTCGCTGGTCGAGCCCAAGCCCGTCCAGTCGCCCCATCCCCCGTTGCTGCTCGGCGGTGACGCGGGACCCGCGCTGCGAAGGATCGGGCGAGTGGCCGACGGCTGGATCACCCGGAGTCGACACGACCTCACCCGACTGCCAGCCGACCTGGCCGTCATCGCCGAGGCCGCAGCCGAGGCGGGACGGGATTCAAGCCGACTACGGGTTGTCGTCCGCGGCGTGCTGGCCCTCAGCGCGACGACCTCAGATGACGGGCAAGGGCGCAAACCCTTGCACGGCACCGTCGTTCAGATCAAGGATGACCTGAATCGGTTGGCCGAGCAGGGGGTCAGCGAAGTGTTCATCGACCCGAATTTCGATCCCACGATCGGCAGTCCGCACGTCGATGCCCGCGCGGCGCTCGACAGCGCCCGGCACTTGCTCGAGACCTTCGCACCCGGCTCCGGCCCATTGGGCTGAACCGGGTCAGAGGCGAGTCGGCTATGGCCGGCCCAGCAGCGCCAGCGCGGCCCGGAGCACGGTCTGCTCGTCCAGCAACACCGACCGCGCGGCGTCGCCGAGCGGGATGAAGCTGTCGGCGCTGGTCACCCGCTGGATCGGGCCGTGGAAGCCGCCGTCGACCAGCGCCGCGAGGACGCCCTCGGACACCCCGCCGCTGCGGCGGGTCTCATCGACCACCAGCACCCGGCCGGTCGCCGTTGCTTCCCGCAGGAGGTCCTCGACCGGCAGGGGTGCGAGCCAGCGGAGGTCGACGACGCGCGTGCCGACTCCTTGCCCGGCCAGGGTTCGCGCGACGCGAAGGCTCATCGGCACGCCGTTGCCGAAGCTCAGCAGCGTGAGGTCGCCGACCGAGTCGGCCCGGTCCAGGCCCTCGGGGGCGATCACGTACGTGCGGGCCTGGCCGATCGGAATGTGCCCGCTCGCCCACTCGGCCGGCGGGGCGTAGGAGGCGAGCCAACCGCCGTCGCCCGGCGAATGCAGATCGCGTTCGTGGTAAAGGGCAATCGGCTCCAGGAAGACGCTGACGGAGCCATCGACGACGGCCGACGCGATGAGGGTGCGCAACATCGCCGGGGCGTCACTGGGATGGGACGGCACCGCCAGCACCAACCCGGGGATGTCGCGCAGCACCGCGACTGAGTTCTCGTTGTGGAAGTGACCGCCGAAACCCTTCTGGTAGCCCAGCCCGGCGATCCGAACCACCATCGGGTTGCGGTATTGGCCCTGCGAGAAGAACTGCAGCGTGGCCGCCTCGCCACGCAACTGGTCCTCGGCGTTGTGCAAGTAGGCCAGATATTGGATCTCGGGGATCGGCAGGAACCCGGCCAGGCCCGAGCCCAACCCCATGCCGAGGATCGCCTGCTCGTCGAGCACGGTGTCGAAGACCCGCGCCGCGCTGAACTTCTTGCGAAGTCCGCGGGTCACTCCGTACACGCCGCCTTTGACCCCGACGTCCTCGCCGAACACCAGGGCCTGCTCGCGGCGCAGCAGCTCGTCGTGCAGCGTCCGGTTGATCGTCTGAGCCAACGTGAGCAAGCCCTCGGACTCGGGCAGCCGGCCGTCGAAGCTGGCCAATCGCTCGGGCGCGCTGGGCTCGCTGACCGCCGCCGCCACTCGCGCGGGCGATCGGGGGGCCAGCGGGGCGAGGATGTCAGGCAACGAATCGAGTTGCGGAAGGGTCAGCACCTCGGCGGCGATCTCGGCGACCCGGGCCCGGACCGCCTCGTACTGCTCGAGCAACTCGGCTCCGGAGGCGTAACCGGCGCGGGCCAGCATTCGGGCCGTGGCCAGCAGCGGGTCGCGCGCGTAGTCGGCCGCGATATCGACCGGCTTGCGATAGGCGGCCTCAGCGTCCGAGCCGGCGTGGCCGAGGAAACGCACCGTCTTCAGGTGCAGGAAGGCCGGCTTGCGGCTTGAGCGCACGTAGTCGGCCGCTTGTACGGCCGCGTCGTAGACGTCGGCCACGTCGCAGCCGTCGACCGCGATGTACTTCAGCCCCGGCCGGGCGGAGAAGCGCTGGGTGATCCAGCCCGAGGGCGTCGGGGTGCTGATGCCGAAGCCGTTGTCCTCGCACACCATCAGCATCGGCACGCCAATTCCCTGATAGACGGTGTTGGAGGAGGTGTTGAACGCGCCGACCAGCGTCGAGTGATTGGCCGAGGCGTCGCCGAAACTGGCGACGACGATCGCGTCAACCGGCCACGGTGTGCTCCGACCCGCCTTGCGAGCCTGGTCGATCGAGTAGGCCAGTCCGACCGAGCGCGGCAAGTGCGAGGCGATGGTCGAGGTCTGCGGGATGATCGCCAGCGCCTTGTTCCCGAACACCTTGTGCCGGCCGCCGGCGATCGGCTCGGCCGTCGCCGAGGCGACGCCGAGCAGGATGTCGCGAGCCGGATCTTCACCGGGCACCTGATGGCCACGCGCGCAATAGAAGGCGCCCGAGCGGTAATGCAGCAGCGCCGGGTCATCAGGACGCAGGGCGGCCGCGACGCCGGCGTTGCCCTCATGCCCGGAGGACGCGATCGTGTAAAAGCCGCGGCCCTTGCTCTGCAGCTGCTTGGCCGCCAAGTCGACGTGCCGGGACTCGCACTGGGCCAGAAACAACGCCGCGGCCCGCGCGACGGACAGCTCGCTGCCCGGACGCACCGGACTCTCGGCTGAGCGGGTCGGGCCTAGCTCGAGTGCGGCGAGCGCGCCGACCAGGTGGGCGTCGAGCGGATGCAGGTCATCGGACACGCGCCCATTTAACTCTTAACCGGGCTGTTCGGAGCCGTCACCGGCCCAGAGCGTGTGGAAGGCGCCTGCGGCGTCGACCCGCTGGTAGGTGTGAGCGCCGAAGTTGTCACGCAGACCCTGGATCAACGCGGCCGGCAGCCGCTTGCGGCGCAACCCGTCGAAGTAGGCCAACGAGGAGGAGAAGGCCGGCGTCGGGATGCCCGCCTCGGCCGCCGTCACCACGATTCGGCGCCAGCTGGCCAGGCCCTCGTTCACGGCGTCGGCGAAGTAGGGCGCGACCAACAGGCTCGGCAACTCGGGGTTTTCGGCGTACGCCTCGACGATGCGGTTGAGGAACCGGGCCCGGATGATGCAGCCGCCCCGCCAGATGGTGGCCATCGCGCCGCGGTCGATGTTCCAGCCGTACTCCTCGCTGCCGGCCTGGATGTGGTCGAAGCCCTGGGCGTAGGCCACGACCTTGGAGGCGTAGAGCGCCTTGCGCACGTCGTCGATGAACCGCTGCCGGGTGTCGGCGTCCTGAGAGAAGTCGATGACCGTCTCAGCGCCGTCGGAGAAGGTCTGCTGCGCGGCGACTCGCTGTTCGACGTGCCCGGACAGCGAGCGGGCGAAGGTCGCCTCCGCGATGCCCGTGATGGGGACGCCGAGGTCAAGCGCACTCTGGACAGTCCACCGGCCGGTGCCCTTCTGCTCGGCCTGATCGAGCACGATGTCGATGAAGGGTTGCCCGGTCTTGGCATCGACGTGAGCGAGGACGTCCGCCGTGATCTCGATGAGAAACGACTCGAGGTCACCGGCGTTCCACTCCTTGAAGATCTCCGCGATCTCGGCCGGGCTGGCGTTCAGCCCGCTGCGCAACAGGTCGTAGGCCTCGGCGATGAGCTGCATGTCGGCGTACTCGATGCCGTTGTGCACCATCTTCACGAAGTGGCCGGCGCCGTCCGGGCCGACGTGCACGCAGCAGGGAGTCCCATCGACCTTGGCCGCGATGCTTTCGAAGATCGGCCCGAGCTTCTGGTAAGACTGCACCGAGCCGCCCGGCATGATCGACGGACCGTTCAAGGCGCCCTCCTCGCCGCCGGAGA
>JAOPUY010000047.1 GCA_025963265.1 Frankiales bacterium
GACGTCCGGACCGTTTACGCCTATGTAAGCCGGGGTTCCCTCACCCGGGTCAGCACCGACGACACCCGGCGGAGCTGGTTTGACGCGGACGAGGTCGAACTCCTCGCCCGGCACGGCCGGCCGCGGACGCTCACTCGCTCGCGGGCGGGGATCGAGGTCGTCGTGGGGTCGTCGGTGAGCACCATCGCCGACGGCGAGATCAGCTATCGCGGCCATCGACTGGCGCGCTTGCTCGAACTCGGCACGCCGTTCGAGGCGGTCGCGGAGCTGCTCTGGACGGGCCGCCTCGCACCGACGCCGACGCCGACGCCGACGCCGACGCCGACGACACCGACGAGCTGGGTGATCGCCCGGCCCGTGCGGAGCGCGGTTCGACGGGCGACCCGCGCGCTCGATCCCGGCGTCGAGCCGCTGGCCCGGATGGCCGTCGGACTGGCGGCGTCCACCCCGCTGCTGGCGGCGGCGAGCGGGCCAAACCCAGATTCGGCTGACTCGCTTGAGCAAAACCAGCAACTGGTGCTCACCCTGCTCGAGTCGGCCGCCGAGCCTCGAGCTTCGAGCACCGTCGCTCAGAACGGTTCCGCCCGATTCGATTGGCCCTTCGCCGCGTCGGTCTGGTCGAGTTTCTCGCCCCTCGTGCCGACCCGGCCGCGAGTCGCGGCGATGAACTGCGCCTTGGTGGCGTTGGCCGATCACGAGCTGGCCACGTCGACCCTCGCCGTCCGCATCGCGGCCTCGGCCCGGGCCGACCTGTCCTCCTGCCTGCAGGCCGGCCTGGGCGCGTTGAACGGCGCCGCGCACTCGGGCGCGGCCGACGCCGCCCATCGACGACTGCTCGAGCGAGTGCTCGAGCCAGGCGCAGCCGACCGGCCGACCAGCCCGACCTACGCCGGCGGGGCGGCGGTCCATCCCGAAGGCGATCCGCGGTTGGGCCTCCTGCTGTCGGCCGTGGGACCGATCGCCGGACCGAGAAGAGGTCCGCGCATCGAGTTGCTCCGAGCCCAGGCCGAGGGCGAGCGGCGACCCCTCGACGTCGATTTCGCCCTCGCCGCCTTGTGTTTCGCCGGCCGGATGCCGCTCGGCGCGGCGTCGGCGATCTTCGCCATCGCGCGGTCGGCCGGTTGGATCGCGCATCGTCAGGAGGAACTGGCCGAGCGGCCGCTCCGTTTCCGTGGTCGCGCGGTGCCGCGGCGGGCCTGACCCATTACGCTCAGCCGATGAGAGTCCAACTGACCAACGACGAACTGCTCAGCACGACCCGGGTGGTCCGCAAGCGTCTCGACTTCAGCCGGCCGGTCGAACGCGACGTGCTCGAGGAATGCCTTGAGCTCGCGGTGCAAGCGCCGACCGCTTCCAACCGCCAGGAGTGGCATTGGATCTTTGTCACTGATCCGGTCAAGAAGCGCCAGCTCGGTGAGATCTACGCCTCGGACGAGGGCGAGTACGTGGGATTGCCCTGGCCGGAGCTCGCGCCCGAGGACACCCGCGCGGCCCGCAGCGAGGCCGTCCAGGACTCGGCTGCCTTTCTGCGTCAGCACATGGGCGAGGCCCCGGTGCTGTTGGTGCCCTGTCACCTCGGTCGGGTCGACAACGCGCCGATCGCGACCCAGGCCGCGCTCTGGGGGTCAATGCTGCCGGCGGTGTGGAGTTTTTTCCTGGCGCTGCGAACCCGCGGCCTGGGCTCGGCCTGGACGAGCGTGCACCTGCGCAACGAGCGCCGCGCGGCGGAGGTCCTCGGCCTGGACTACGAGCGTTACACCCAGGGCGGCCTGTTCCCCATCGCCTACACCGTGGGCACGTCGTTCAAGCCCGCTGCGCGCCGCCCACTCGCCGAGATCACGCACTGGAACGGGTGGTAGTAGCTGATGGCCGACGAGCTTCCGGACTGGTTTTTCACTCGCGCCGATGACCGCCCGGATCCGGAGTTCTATCGAACGCCCCGGCTGGTCACCCACATCGACGCCGGCGCGATCGAGGCGGTCGGGCGGCTCTATGCCGAACTCGGGCTCGACGGGACGGCGTCCTCGCCGCGGCGAGTGCTGGACCTGATGTCGTCCTGGGTGTCGCATCTGACGAGCCGGCCCGGCGAGCTAGTGGCGCTCGGCCTCAACCGCGTCGAGCTGGAGGCCAACCCGCTGGCCAGCCAGATCGTCGTCCAGGACCTCAATCAGGATCCGATCCTGCCCTTTGCCGATCAGAGCTTTGACGGCGTGCTGTGCTGTGTCTCGATCGACTACCTGTCCCGCCCGATCGAGGTGCTGCGCGAGGCTGCGCGCGTGTTGCGCCCGGCCGCGCCAATCGTGATCACCTTTTCCAACCGGTGCTTTCCGTCTAAGGCGATCCGCGGGTGGCTGAGCACTGACGACGCCGGACGCTGCGCGATCGTCGTGGATTACCTTGAGCGCGCCGGCGGATTCAGCCCGCCCGAGGTCTCGCGGCGCACGGCCCAGAACGGGCGCCATCACGATCCGCTGTACGCGGTCGTGGCTTACAAGTCCGGGGAGCTCAGCGAGCGAGCGACGTAGGGCGAGGTCATCGCGCGGACCAAAGCGCTGTAGTCCACGCCGAAACGGAGCTCGTCGCCGGCCGCGGCATCCTGATCGCCCAGGTCGACCACCAGGTGGTCACTGCTCATGCCGAGGATCTCGACGCCCGGCGGCGGGGTCAGGCCGTCGGGGTCGGTGTCCTGCCGGCCAATGGCCAGAATGGCCTGCCGAATCAAGCCTGTACCGCGTCGGGCGACCGGACGGCCGAACGCGGCCTGACCGCGCTCGCCCCACGGCTGAGCCGGCTTCAGCCCAGCCTCGATCACTTCGGCCACCAGGGTGAACGCGTCAGTGCGCAAGCCGTCGATCGGCCGTCGGCGCAGCGGCTCGGTGCCGAGCAAGATGGACTCGCCCAGTCGCAGCTCGTCGATTCGGCCGACGTCGGCGGAGCTGAAAACCCAGTCCAGGTTGGCCGAGTTCCCGCCCGAGACCACGGACAGCCGTTCGCCCGCGGCTGCCTCGAGCTGCTCGACGAGCCGGCTGAGCTCAGCCATCTTGGTCTGATCCGGGACGACCCCGTTTTGGCAGGCGAGATTCGTCCCCAGGCCAGCCAGCCACAAGCCGTCCCGCTTGGACACGGTCAGCGCGAGCTCGACCACCTCCTCGGCAGCCACGCCCTCGCGAAGATCTCCCAGCTCGACCATGAGGATGACACCGTGCCGACGGCCCTGCTCGCGGGCCGCGGTCGAGAGCGCATCCAGGATCCGGGGTTCGGTGTTGAGGCTGATGTCGGCCGTCCGCACCACCTCCTCGGCCTGGCTCAGCATGGGGGAGCGGATCAGCGTCAGGGGAGCGTCCAGCCCGGCGGCGCGAAGCCGGGCCAGGTTTTCCACTCGCGAGTCGCCGAGGCCGCTGGCGCCGCCCCGCAACAGGGCCGCCGCCACGGCTGGATCGGCCAGCGCCGCCTTCGTCACCGCGGTGACTCGGATGCCACGCCCAGCCAAGCGGTCGACCAGGGCGCGGGCGTTGCTCGTGATCGCGTCCAGATCGATCTCCAGGCGAGGCGCGGTCACCGTCTGGAAGGACTCAGCGAGTCAGCCAGCGCGGGGAAAGCTAGCAGCACCATGTCGACCAGGCGGTCCAGCGGCCGGGTCAGCGGATCGGTGGCCGGCAGTCCGAGGTCGGCTTCGACCTCGTCGATGGCCGCGCCGATCTGGTCGTCGTCCATGTGCTCGTGGTTGATGGTGACTCCGATGACCTTGGTGTCGGCAAAGGCCTCGATCAGCGTCACCTCGCTCGCGAGCGTGGGCATCGGCATCATCGGGAAGTCGCCCAGCATGACGCGCTTGGGGGCGTGCTGCACGATCACTCCGGCTGGGCGGCTGCCGCGCAGAATCGCGGCCGAGGACAGGTAGGCCGGGTGGCTGAGCGCGCCCTGGCCCTCGACGATGATGACGTCGGGGTGCTCTCCCTCGAAGGCGGCCACGACCTGATTCTCCACCTCGCCGGAGCAGAATTGCGGGATCAACGCGTCGAGCGCCACGCCGTATTTGCCGCCCTGGATGATGGTCGTCTGGCCGGTGCCGACCAGGACCGCCTTGATCCCGCGGGCCTTGAGCGCCCCCACCAGCAGGGTGGCCGTGGTGCGCTTGCCGATCGCCCCGTCGGTGCCCAGCACCGCGATCCGGGGGCAGGTCACGTCGAAGATCCGCCCCGAGAACAGGTGCAGGTCCTTTTTCGCCTTCGGGCGTCGGACGTCGGTGATCGTCACCCCGGACAGCAAGGCCGCGGCGACAAACTCAGCGTCCTCGTTGAGGAACTCGTGCAAGCCGTTGATGATGTGCAGCCCGCGGGCGATGCCGTCGAGCAGCACGGTCCGTTGCGCGGCCGAGAGCAGGCCGTCTGCGGGCGCGACCCCGCAGATGAGGTAGTCCGGCAACCGGCCGGCGTGCGCGAGCGCGGCCGCGAGGTCGGCGACGACCGGGATGCCGTTGGCGGCGCCGTCGAGGAATTCCCCGGCGTCGACACCGGACTGGCTGCTGTCGATGACGCTGAGCACCTGGTACCGCTCGGAGTGGCGGACGAGCCCGTTGGCGGTCTTGCCGTCCTGCTCGCCGAATTGGCCCTCGCAGTAGACGATCGCCCGGGTGCCGCGGGGCAGTTGAGCCGGGGAACGGCTGAAATGGTCCGGCAGCACGCTAATCGACGCAAAATTACGAACGTTCGAGGGCATTGCTCTCCTCTGAGTGACTCAGAGGAGGCGACGGGATCGTGGCGGGGCCCCGGACAATGCGGAGGCCCAACTTCTCAACGAGGCGTCTTCCCTGATGTCCGACGTCCTTGCCGGAAACACTGACGTTACCAGTCGGACATCAGGGCTCGCGCCAATCGGGATTAGACGGGCAGGCCGATGGTCTTGATCTCGAGGTACTCCTCGAAGCCGTTTTCGCCGTTGCGCCGGCCCAATCCGCTCTGCTTGTAGCCGCCCAGCGGGCTGGTCAGGCCGAAGTAGGAGCCGCCGTTGATCGTCATGGTTCCCGTTCGCATCTGCAGGGCGACCCGCAGCGCTCGGGCCTCATCGCCGCTGCTGACCTCCCCGGACAGCCCGTAGATGGTGTTGTTCGAGATGTCGATCGCCTCTTGCTCGGTGTCGTAGGGCGTGACCGTGATGACCGGTCCGAAGATCTCCTCCTGCGCCACCTGCGAGTTCGGGTCGACGTCGGAGAGCAGGGTCGGCTCGATGAAGTACCCCTTGGGCAGGTGGGCCGGGATGCCGCCGCCGGTGATCAGGGTGGCGCCGGAGTTCACGCCCGACTGGATGAGCCCCAGCACTTTCTGGCGCTGGGTCTCGCTGATCGAGGGACCCTGGAACACGTTCGGGTCCCACGGGTCGCCGTAGGGGAAGGCCTCCATCGAGGCCTTGAGGATTTCCAGGCCCTCGGCGTAACGCGAGCGGGGCAGCAAGATGCGGCTGGGCAGCGTGCAGGACTGGCCGGACATGGCGCACGCGGCCGCCGCGGCCATCGGCAGGTACAGCGAGAAGTCGGCGTCGTCCAGGATGATGTGGGTGGACTTGCCGCCGAGCTCCAGGAACACCTTCTTGATGGTCGGCGCCGTTGCGGCTAGCACGCGGCGACCGGTCGCGGTCGAGCCGGTGAAGGTGATCATGTCGACTCGAGGGTCGGCGGTCAGCGCGGCCCCGACCTCGTTGGCGTTGGAGATCACGACGTTGAAGATGCCGGCCGGAATGTCGGTCTTCTCGGCCACGATGCGCCCGAGCTCGCTGCCGGACCACGGAGTCAGCTGAGCCGGCTTGAGCACGACGGCGTTTCCGGCCATCAGCGCCGGCACCGACTCGGCGATGTTCAGGTACATCGGGCAGTTCCACGGGGTGATCGCTCCGACGACGCCGATCGGGTCGTACTGCTGCATGCGCCTGGCGTTGCCCACCACGCTCTCGTGCACGCCCGTCTCACGCAGGTAGGAGAAGTTGCGTCCGTACTCGGGCCAGTGGCCGGCCTCGGTGATCGGGAACTCGAGCTGGATGGAGTCGGTGGTTGCGATCGGCGTGCCGACCTCGGTGACGATGATCCGCCGCAGCCGCTCCTTCTCCTCGACCAGGGCGTCGCGCAGCTGAATGAGGCAGTGGTAGCGGAACTCGACGTCGCGCTTCCAGTCGGTGGTGTCGAACGCGCGTCGGGCCGCGCCCACCGCGCGCTCCATGTCGGCTACGACGCCGTCGGTGGCTTGTCCGGCCACCTCCTCGGTGGCCGGGTTGATGACATCGAACTTGGCGCCGGAGGCGGTCTCCTGCAGCTCGCCGTCGATGAGCATCCGCTCATCACCCGCTAGGACGCCGGTCTCGCGCAGGTAGCTGAAGCCGCGGCCGTACTCGGGCCAGTGACCGGCCTCGGTGATCGGGAACTCAAGCTGAATGCTGTCTGTCGTCGCGATTGGGGTGCCGACTTCGGTGACGATGATCCGCCGCAGCCGCTCCTTCTCCTCGACCAGGGCGTCACGGAGCTGGATCAGGCAGTGATAGCGAAACTCGACATCGCGCTTCCAGTCGGTGGTGTCGAACGCGCGCCGGGCCGCGGCGACCGCGCGGTCCATGTCCGCCACGACGCCGTCGGTCGCCTGGCCGGCCACCTCCTCGGTCGCCGGGTTGATCACGTCGAACTTGGCCCCGGACGCGGTCTCCTGCAGCTCGCCGTCGATCAGCATGCGCTCATCGCCGGCCAAAACACCGGTCTCGTTGCCTGATTGCAGTGTGGTCATCTCGGTCCTCTCATCAGCCTTGCGCGATTGGCAAAAGTCGCAACGGGCACGCACCTGGCGGCCAGCGAATAGTGCGAGGGTAGCCCTTGGGTTAGGGGTGCGACCAGAGATCACGCGATGATTTGTCGCAGTACCGCGACGCCGCTGGCGCCGAGGTTC
>JAOPUY010000472.1 GCA_025963265.1 Frankiales bacterium
CGCCGGTGGCCGCGCCCTGGTGCGGCTCGACATAGGACGGGTGGTTGTGGGACTCGATCTTGAACGTGACCGCCCAGCCGTCGCCGATGTCGACCACACCCGCGTTCTCGCCCATGCCGACGAGCAACGACTTACGGGCGGCTTCGCCGAGCTTCTCGCCGAACTGCTTGAGATGGACCTTGGACGATTTGTAGCTGCAGTGCTCCGACCACATCACCGAGTACATCGCCAGCTCGCTGCTGGTCGGGCGGCGGCCGAGGATCTCCTTGATCCGGGCGTACTCGTTGTCGGCCAGCCCAAGCTGGCGGAAGGGCTGCGCGGCGTCTGGGTCCTTGCCGGCAGCCTGCACGTTATCGACCTGGGGACGGACGGCGGTCACGCTGCGGTACCTCCCGCGCTGGACATCATTTTCTGCAGGACGGAGGTGAAGAAGGTCAGGCCGTCGGTGCTGGGGCCGGTCAGATCCTCGACCGCGTGCTCGGGATGGGGCATCAGCCCGACCACGTTGCCGTCGGCGTTGCTGATCCCGGCGATGTTGCGGTAGGAGCCGTTGGGATTGTCGTCCAAGTAGCGAGCGACGACGCGGCCCTCGCCTTCCAACTCGTCCAGGGTGCGGCGGTCGGCCACGTAGCCGCCCTCACCGTTCTTCAACGGGACGACGATCTGCTGACCAGGCTCGTAGTCACGGGTCCAGACCGTCTCGTTGCTTTCGATTCGCAGTCGCTGATCGCGGCAGACGAACTTGCGGTGATCGTTGCGGATCAAGGCCCCGGGCAGCAGGTGCGCCTCGCACAGCACCTGAAAGCCGTTGCAGATCCCGAGCACCGGCAGCCCGTCATGCGCGCCCTCGATCACCGATTGCATCGCCGGCGAGAAGCGGGCGATCGCGCCGCACCGCAGGTAGTCGCCATAGGAGAAGCCGCCCGGCAGCACCACGGCCGACACACCGGCTAGGTCCCGATCGCCGTGCCACAGCGGCACGGGTTCGCCCCCGGCCAGCCGTATCGCGCGTAGTGCGTCGCGATCGTCCAGACTGCCGGGGAAAGTGATCACGCCAACGCGCTGCCGATTCTGGGCCACCCCTAAAGATTACCGGGTTCGGAGGACCTGCCTCTGCCATTGCCGTTGTTCGGGCGGGCGGGCGGCGGCCCGATCGGTGGGCCGGTCAGCGGCGGATGGTGAAATCCTCGATTACCGGGTTGGCCAACAGCGTGTCGGCCAGTTGGTTCAGCGTCTCGTCCGACAAGCCGTCCTCGACCTCGAGTTCGAAATGCTTGCCCTGCCGGACCGAGGAAACGCCCTGGATCCCGAGTCGACCGAGCGCTCCGAGGATCGCCTGGCCTTGCGGGTCCAGGATCTCGGGCTTCATCACTACGTCGACGACGACACGGGCCACGGTCATGCTCCTTCGGTCAGCTTCGGCGACAGCCTATCGGTGTGCGGCCAGGTACGCCCGCCAGCCTCCGAAGGCCGTTATGTCGCGCTCGGCGTCGACGCCGTCGGCCGTGCAGATGAAACCAAGCACCGAGCGGCCATCGCTCAGGGCGACGGCGCCGAGCCCAAGCGGCGCCCCGATGGTGGCGATGAAGCCGGCCAGCGCGGCCGGCGGCAGGCTCCACAGTTCGACCTCCAGGCCCGTCCCGGTCGCCTCGCCGCCAGGAATGCGCGTGACGCCGGGACGTCGCACCGGACCCGGGACCTCGTACATGCGGTAATCGGCCGCGGTGCGGCTGGTCTCCACGAACTGTCCGCCGCGCCGAACGAGATCGGCGTTCAGCGGCTGACCGGTCAGATGGGCGCCGGCCACCGCCACGAGCAGCGCTGGCTCGGCCGCGGGCAGCGGCTCGTCGGCCCAGAGCGAGCCGACGTCCAGCAGCACCTCGTCGCTAAACGCCGGGCCCAGGAACTGGACCCCGAACGGCAGCCCGTCCGAGCGACGTCCGGCCGGAACCGCGATCGCTGCCAGGTCGAGCAGGTTCGTCATGTTGGTGAACCGTCCCAGCCGTGAGTTGACCGCGACCGGCTCGGCGGTCACGTCGGCCAGGGTCGGGTGGGTCGGTGTGACCGGCAGCAGGATGGCGTCGACCTGGGCCCAGATCGGATCGGTCGCCCGCTTGAGCTCGGCCAGGCGGTACATGCCTCGGAAGGCGTCCTCGCCGGTCACTGCCGCCGCCCCGGCCACGATGGCCCGCACCGTCGGATCGATGTGCTCCGCGTCCTCGAGCTCCGCTCCGAACGCGACGGCGCGCTCGGCGACCCAGGGCCCGGAGTAGAGCAACTGCGCGGCCTCCAAGAACGGCGCCGCCTCGAAGGGCACCAGCGTGAACCGCCCGGCCGCCGCCGCGAGCGCCGCCTCCCAGGCCGCCTGGTGCACCGGATCGAGATCGAGGTCCTCGGTCGGCACCCCGATCACCGGACGCGCGCCCAGGCGCAGGGCCGCCGAGCGGGGCGAACGTTCGGCCGGCCGCGGACGGGCGTAGGGATCGGCGGGATCGAAAACGGCGGCGACCTCGAACAACGTGCGGGCCAATGCCACCGACGGGGTGAGCACGGTCACGCAGTCCAAGGACCGGCAGGCTGGCAGCACGCCGCTGGTCGAGATCAGCCCCTTGCTGGCCTTCAGGCCGACCAGCCCGTTGAACGCGGCCGGCACCCGGCCGCTGCCGGCGGTGTCGGTCCCGAGCGCGAATGACACGAGGCCCTTGGCCACGGCGACCGCGCTGCCCGAGCTTGAGCCGCCGCTGACGTGCGCGGCGGAGAACACCGAATGACAGGCGCCGTAGGGCGACCGGGTGCCCACCAAGCCAGTCGCGTACTGGTCGAGGTTCGTCTTGCCGATCGGCACCGCGCCGGCCTCGAGCAACCGGTCGATCACGAACGCGTTGGCTTTGGCCGGCTCGGTGCGGGCCGGGTTGGCCGCAGTCGTGGGCACCCCGGCCACGTCGATGTTGTCCTTGACCGCAAACGCGAGACCGCCCAAGGGCCCGGTCGGGTCGGCCAGCGCGGTCAGCGCTTCGAGGTCGTCCTCGCCCAGCACGCTGATGAAGGCGGGTTGCCCCGACTCGAGGGCCCGGGCCGCGGCGGCGCTCTGCCGCGGTGTGATCGCGACGGCTGGCTGGGTCATCCTCACCACCAACCGAGCAACTGGACGGCGGTCGGGTTCCAACCGTTGCAGGGGTTGTTCAGCTGCGGGCAGTTGCTGATCAGCACGAGCAGGTCGCGGCTGGCGGTGACCTCGACGTACTTGCCGGGCGCGGAGAGCCCGTCGTCGAATTTCAGGTCGCCGGCGGCGGTCACCGGCACGTTCATGAAGAAGTTGATGTTGTGGCCGAGTTCGCGCTGCCCGATCCCGGCCGCCGCGCCGTAGGCGAGGAAGGTCTGCCGGCAGGCGTGCAGATGCCGGGTGTGCTCGCCGTAGCGGATGACGTTGCTCTCCTGGGCGCAGGCGCCGCCGATGGTGTCGTGCCGTCCGCAGGTGTCCTCGGTGATCACGGCCAATTCGGCCAACCGGTTGGAGATCAGCCGGGAGCCGGTGGTCAGATACACCGCCCCCTGCTCGCGGATGGTGTCGAAGGCGCTGTAGCGGTGGCCGATGTCGGCGGCGTCGTAGAACAGCGTGTCCACCGCCTGGTTGCCGTGCAAGTCGACGATCCGCAGCCGGCCGCCCGACGGCACGGTGAGCAGGATTCCGTCACCGGCCTCGACCACCCGGTCGAAGACGGCGGCGGCCGGCGGCCCAGTCGGAGTGGTGACGGTGGTCGGGGTCAGGGTCACAGAAACGCCTTTCGGGTCTGCTCGAGGGCGCGGGCGCTCTCCGGGCGGAACTGAACGCTCGGGTCATCGGGGCCGGCCAGCTCGGTTGGAGGGGCCAAGCTGACCTCGACTAGGACCGCGGCTGGGGCGTACGGGCCCGGGTTCAGCGGGTGCTGGGTCGCCGCGCAGACCACCAGCACGTCCTGTTCGGTGCGCAACGTGACCGAGTCGCCGGCGCCGCTGTGCCCGGTGACGAAGCCGAAGCTGCACTTCGCGTCCTCGGTGATGCCGACCTTCGTGAAGAAGTTCACCGGCCCGTGCAGGTCGGCCTCGCCCAGCCCGTGCTTGTTGAGCTCGCTGACGAGGCCGGTTCGAGCTGAGCGGCGCCAGTCGTTGCGGTCGACGCCGTAGCTGCTCGGTCCGAACCGGGTCAGGTGTTGCTCGTGCCCGATGCCGGTGAGCGCGTCGTGCCAGTCCAGCGAGGAGGCGGTGACCGAGGCCAGCGCCAGCCCCCGGTCCGACATCAACACCATCGGCGCGGTGATCCGGGCGCTCATCTGGGCCTTGAGGGTGTCGGGCACGTTCAGCCGGTCCAGCCGGTCCGCGCCGAGCAGCAAGGTGGTGAGGTTGGCGTCCGGGCCCTGGGCGGTGAAGGTGACCAGCCGCCCGGCCCGCACCGGGCTCGACCAGGCCGCGCCGCCCGGGATCTCGTGCCGGTAGCTGGTTTCAGTCCTCATGTCGGGTCCCCCAGGGGCCGGCGAAGGCCTCCCGGGTTTTTGTCCCGCCGTGGAACGAGCGCACCTCGTGCGCTCGCCTGCATCTCTTGGACCAGGCCCGCTCGTCGTGACGACCGAGCGACGGAACCCTAGACGCGCCCCGCCGCGGTGGCGGGTCCGGATCAGTAAAGCAACGAGCTGTTACGACCGGATTACCCGATCCGCATCAACCGATCAGCTCAGCCAGTCGGCGAAGTCGAGCCCGGTCAGGCGCTCGTAGGCCTCGACGTAGCGCGCCCGAGTCGCGGCCGCCACCTCCGGCGGCAGCGCTGGCGGCGGTTGCTCGGACTTGCGGTCCCAGCCCGAGGCGGGCGAGGTCAGCCAATCTCGCACGTACTGCTTGTCGAAGCTGGGCTGGGGCCGGCCCGGCGCGTAGGTCTCGGCCGGCCAGAACCGGGACGAGTCGGGGGTCAGCACCTCATCGCCGAGCAGCAGCGCGCCGCTGTCCCGGGAGCGGCCGAACTCGAACTTGGTGTCGGCCAGGATGATCCCGCGCTCAGCCGCGATGGCCGAGGCCGCGGCGTAAATCTCCAGCGTCTTGGCCCGCAGCTGTTCGGCGGTCGCCGCGCCGACCTGCTCGACGGTGGCGGCGAAGCTGATGTTCTCATCGTGCTCGCCCACCTCGGCTTTGGCCGCAGGGGTGAAGATCGGCTCCGGCAGCTGATCGCCGTCGACCAGCCCAGCGGGCAGGCCGATGCCGCAGACCGAGCCGGACTGGTGGTACTCGAGCAGTCCGCTG
>JAOPUY010000495.1 GCA_025963265.1 Frankiales bacterium
CTGACCGCCGCCGTCGGCCCGACGAGCCAGGTCAGCCGCACGTCGAAATTCACCGTCACCCGCTCAGTCGCGGCCTAGCCGGAAAAATCGTAGGCTCGAACGATGCCCGAGCTGCCCGAGGTCGAAGCGCTGGCCGCCTTCCTGCGGGAGCAAGCGAGCGGCCGGATTGTGGTGCGCTCCGACGTCGCCGCGATCAGCGCGCTCAAGACGTTCGACCCACCGCTGTCCGCGCTGAACGGCCTGACCGTCACCGGGGCCAGCCGCTACGGAAAGTTCCTGTCACTCGAAGTGGACGGGCTGCATCTGGTCACCCACCTCTCGCGCGGCGGCTGGCTGCAATGGCGCGAGACGCTGCCGGTGGCGCTGCCCAAGCCCGGTCGCGGGCCATTGGCCTTTCGGCTGCATCTGGCCCCGCCGGACTACCTGACCAACGATGGGCCCGAGGCGCCCAACGGCGGATTCGATCTGACCGAGGCCGGAACCCAGAAGCGGCTGGCGGTCTACCTCGTCCGCGATCCCCTGGACGTGCCGGGGATCGCGCGACTCGGACCCGATGCGTTGCTGGTGTCGCTGGAGCAGTTCAGCGCGATCCTGGCCGAGCAGCGGGCCCAGATCAAAGGCGCGCTGACTAGCCAGTCGGTGCTGGCCGGCATCGGCAACGCCTACTCCGATGAGATCTTGCACGCGGCGAAGTTGTCGCCGTTCGCGATCAGCGCCCGGCTCACCGAGGCCCAGGTGTCCACGCTGTACGAGGCGATGCGGGTGGTGCTGCTGGCCGCCGTCGCGCGCTCGGTCGGTCAGCGGGCTGCGACGCTGAAATCGGAGAAGCGCTCAGGCTTGTCCGTGCACGCCCGAACTGGCCTGCCCTGTCCCGTCTGCGGGGACACCGTCCGCGAAGTGTCCTTTGCCGACAAGTCATTGCAATACTGCCCGACCTGCCAGACGGGTGGTAAGAATCTCGCCGATCGACGCCTGTCGAGGCTGGTTCGCTGACGGCGGGCACGGCAGACTGAAACCGTGGAAGCTGAATTAGCCCCCAGTATCAGTCGCGAGGACCTCCAGCCCGACGCGGTCATTCTCGACGTGCGCGAGGACGACGAGTGGGCCGCCGGTCACATCGACGGCGCCGTGCACGTGCCGATCGGATCGGTCGCCGATCGCATGGCCTATCAGCCGGGTGAGCTGCTGAGCGACCAGCCGATCGTCGTGACCTGCAAGGGCGGCGGACGGGCCAAGCGCGTCACCGCGTGGCTGAACGCGAACGGGTTCGACGCGGTCAACCTGGACGGCGGCATGCTCGGCTGGCAGGGCGCCGGCCGGCCGATGGTCTCCGACGGCGACCAACCGCCCACCGTCATCTGAGCGCGCCGTAGCAAACCATGTCGCACCCGCTGGCCCGGGCCCGCGCCCGCGCTCGCATCCGAGCTCGCGCGCTGCCCGAGAACAAGAACCCGCTGATCTTCGCCCACCGCGGCGCCTCGAGCGACATCGCCGAGCACACGCTGCCCGCCTACCTCAAGGCGATCGAGTCCGGCGCGGACGGCTTGGAGTGCGACGTCCGGCTGACCCGCGACGGCCATCTGGTGTGCGTGCACGACCGGACCGTCGATCGGACCTCCAACGGTCGGGGCGTCGTCAGCGACCTAGACCTCTCGGGGTTGCAGCAGCTGGATTTTCAGTCCTGGAAGGGCGAGCCGGCCGAGCAGGCCGACACGGCCTACCTGCGCGGCGTCGAGGCCGACCGCATCGAGGCTGACGGCGGCGGCCGGGTGCTCACCCTCGATGCCTTGCTCGCCGTGGTGATCGACTCGCCCCGGCCGCTGCGCCTGCTCATCGAGACCAAGCACCCCACGCGTTACGGCGGGCTGGTCGAGAAGGAACTCGTCCGCTCGCTGCGCCGGGTCGGGATGAACGGCGCGGCGCAACCGGGCAAATCCAGCGTCACGGTGATGAGCTTCGCCCCGGTCGCGCTGCGCCGAGTGCGGCTGCTGTCCGCGAGTTTGCCCTTGGTGCTGCTGATGGAACGGCCCTCGCCGATCCGCCGCGACGGCTCGCTGCCACTAGGCGTCGACATCGCCGGCGCGGGACTGCGCCTGCTGCGCAGCGATCCTGGTTACGTGGCCCGCGCGCACGCCGCCGGTCACGCGGTCTACTGCTGGACGGTCGACGAGCGCCGCGACGTCGACTTCGTCCGGCGGCTGGGCATCGACGCCATCATCACCAACCGCCCGGCGACCGTGCGCCAACAGCTGGCCGACGGCTGACGGCCGGCCAGTGGCCGGTGGCCGTACCGTAAGCGCCGTGACCGCCACCATCCTCGCCAAGGACCTGGCCGCGGGTTTCGGCGCCCGCACGTTGTTCTCCGAGTTGGACCTCGTCCTCAGCCCGGGCGCCGTCATCGGCCTGATCGGCGCCAACGGCGCCGGAAAATCGACCCTGCTTAAGCTGCTCGCCGGGCTGAGCGAGCCCGAGCAGGGCACGATCACCCGGGTCCCGGCGAGCGCCACCGTGGGCTACCTGGCCCAACAGCCGGCGGCTGAGCCGGGGCAGACGCTGCTCGAGTTCCTGGCCCGCCGCACCGGCGTCGCCGCGGCCTCAGCCGAGTTGGAGCGGGCGTCTGAGCAACTGGCCCAAGGCGAGCCGGGCGTGGACGAGGCCTATTCGGTGGCCTTGGAACGCTGGCTCGCTCTCGGCGGCGCCGACCTGGAGGACCGAATCCCCGGCGTGCTCTCACAGCTCGGCCTGGACGTGGCGTTAACCGCCGAGGTCGGCTCGCTGTCGGGTGGCCAAGCCGCGCGGGCGGGGCTGGCCTCGCTGCTGCTGGCTCAGTTCGACGTCTTCGCGCTCGACGAACCGACCAATGACCTCGACCTGGTCGGGCTAGAGCTGCTAGAGCGCTTCGTGAAGTCACAGCGCGCCGGCATCGTCCTGGTCAGCCACGACCGAGAGTTCCTGGCCCGCACCGTGACCGAGATCGTCGAGCTGGATCTTCCTCAGCAGCGCATTCACCATTACCAGGGCGGCTATCAGGCCTACCTGGACGAGCGCGAGATTGCCCGCCGGCATGCCCGCGAGGCCTACGAGCAGTTCAGCGACCGCAAGAGCGACCTCACTGACCGGGCCCGCACCCAACGCAATTGGCTCGAGCACGGCGTGCGCAACGCCCGCCGGTCGGCTGGGGCTGGCAACACTGACCCGGACAAGGTGTCGCGGAAGTTCCGCCAGGAAAACACCGAGAAGCAGGCGGCCAAGGCGCGCCAGACCGAGCGGCTGATCGAGCGCTTGGAAGTGGTGGAGGAGCCGCGCAAGGAATGGGAATTGCGGTTGGAGATCGCCGCGGCGCCCCGCTCCGGGGCCGTGGTCGCGACCCTCGACTCAGCAGTGGTGACCCGGGGCGCGTTCACCCTGGGACCGGTGACCCTGCAGGTCGACTGGGCCGACCGGATCGCGATCACCGGACCGAACGGCAGCGGCAAGAGCACGCTGTTGGCGGCGCTGCTCGGCCGGATCCCGCTCGCCGCCGGGCGCCAGCACCTGGGATCGGGCGTGGTCGTGGGGGAGATCGACCAGGCGCGCTCGCTGCTCGGGGAGACCGACACCCTGCCGGTGGCCCTGGGTCGCATCCTGCCCGACTGGCCCGACGCCGAGGTGCGCACCCTGCTGGCCAAGTTCGGGCTCCGGGCCGATCACGTCGGCCGGCCGATCGGCACGCTGTCACCGGGCGAGCGGACTCGGGCCGGCCTGGCCGTGCTCCAGGGGCACGGAGTGAACCTGCTGGTGCTGGACGAGCCGACGAACCACCTCGATTTACCCGCGATCGAGCAACTCGAACAGGCCCTGGCTGACTACCCCGGGACCCTGCTCCTGGTCACCCACGATCGTCGGATGCTGAGCGCGTTGACCGTGAGCCGGCAGATTCAGGTGGACGGCGGCCGAGTCAGCTCGAGCTAACCGCGCTCAGATCACCGAGCCGCCTGCCGATGAAGGCGGTGTGACCTCTCCCACGCGCCGTGCCGCCGCCAGGGGATCAGTCCGTCGGTTATTCGCAATCTACGCGGTCATCAGCCTGGTCCCGATCCTGGTGCTCGGGGCAGTGCTGTACACCCTGCTCGAGGACCAAGGCGCGGCCCAGGGCATGGCCGAGGGCCGGGCGAAAGCGGAGCTGATCGCCAGCACCAGCATCGCCCCGCAACTCAACGGCGCCGATCTGCGCGCGGGTTTGAGCCCACCAGAGGTCGCAGCGTTGAGCCGGACCGCCGACACCGCGGACCGGGATCAAATCCTGCGGCTGCGAGTGCGGGATTTGAACGGAGTCGTGGTCTTCCCGGCG
>JAOPUY010000497.1 GCA_025963265.1 Frankiales bacterium
GCTGATGTTCAACCTGATCGAGTTTCGTGCCCGCGGCATTGGCCATCGCCTCCGCTTGAGACTTAGCCTGTCGCACGGCCTGCAGCCGGGCCTTCGCCAGCAGGGCGCTGTCGTCCCCGATGGAGAAGGTGATTTGCTGAACGCGGACCGCGTCCCCGGCCGCCTTGGCCGCGGCGCCGATCACTAGGATCGAGCGAACAATGGACAGTTCCTCGACCAATCCCCGTCAGGCCGGTAACCGCGGCCGCGCCGAGTCCTTCGGCGCGAGCGCGCTCGACTATGACCGCATCCGGCCCAGCTACCCGTCGGCCCTCATCGACGAGCTGATGTCGACCGCGCCCGGACAGGTGCTCGACGTCGGCTGCGGCACCGGCAAGGCGGCCCGACTGCTGATCGAGCGCGGCGCCGAGGTGCTCGGCGTCGAGGTCGATGACCGGATGGCCGAGGTGGCCCGCGGTCACGGGGTGCCGGTCGAGACCGCGGCGTTTGAGACCTGGGATGCCCAAGGCCGCCAATTCGACCTGCTGATCGCCGCGCAGGCCTGGCACTGGGTCGATCCGGTGGCCGGCCCGGTCAAGGCCGCGCAGGTGCTGCGCCGACCCGGGCGGCTGGCGTTGTTCTGGAGTTTCAACCAGTTCGAGCCGGCCACCATCGCCGCCTTCGACGCGGCCTACGCCGGATCTCGGATCGCGGCGGACTCGGTGGTCCGGCGGGGTGGCCAGCTCACCTTGGTCGATCATCGGCGGGCGCTGGCCGACAGCGGGCTGTTCGGTTCGATCGAGCAGCGCCACTACGAATGGCGACTGACCTACAGCCGCCAGCAATGGCTGGATCTCATTGCGACCCATAGCGATCATCTGACGTTGCCGCCGGCCGAGCTAGGCCCGCTGCTCGAGCGAGTCGGGCAGGCGATCGACGGACTGGGGGGCGAGGTCCAGGCGCGTTACCGCACCGAGCTCCTGAGCGCCATCCCCGTCTAGCCCGACGACGCCGGGCGCTGAGCGAACGGGGTCTGTGCGGGCGTCTCGGAACGCGCTAGGTTTCTCGATATGGAATACACCAATCTCGGACGCACCGGCCTGACCGTCAGCCGCATCTGCCTCGGCACGATGAACTTCGGTCCCTTCACCACCGAGCCGGACTCGCACGCGATCATGGACAGCGCCCATGAGGCGGGGATCAACTTCTTCGACACCGCCAACGTCTACGGCCGCTCAGCCGGCCGCGGTCGGACCGAGGAGATCGTCGGCACCTGGTTCGCCCAAGGCGGCGGCCGCCGCGAGCGCACCGTGCTGGCCACCAAGCTGTACAACCCGATGGGCGAGTGGCCGAACGAGTCCAAGCTGTCGGCGTTGCACATCCGCCAGGCCCTCGACGCCAGCCTGCGCCGGTTGCAGACCGACTACATCGATCTCTACCAGTTCCATCACATCGATCGCACCAGCAGCTGGGACGAGGTCTGGCAGGCCATCGAGGTCGCCGTCGCGCAGGGCAAGATCCTCTACACCGGCAGCAGCAACTTCGCCGGCTGGCACATCGCCCAGGCCCAGGCCGCGGCCGCTGATCGCCGCTACCTCGGGTTGGTCAGCGAGCAGTCCATCTACAACCTGATGGAGCGCACGGTCGAGCTGGAGGTGCTGCCGGCCGCCCAGCATTACGGACTGGGCATCCTGCCCTGGTCTCCGCTCAACGGCGGCCTGCTCGGCGGCGCGGTTCGCAAGGAAGGCGACCGCACCCGCCGCACGGCGCCCAGCAGCCAGGCCGCGCTCGAGCGCAGCCGTCCGCAGATCGAGCAGTACGAGGCTTTGGCCGACGAGCTGAGCACCCCGCCCGGCGACTTGGCGCTGGCCTGGCTGCTCCACCAGCCGGCGGTCACCGCGCCGATTGTCGGCCCGCGGATCAGCGAGCAGCTGGACTCGGCCATCCGAGCGGTCGACGTCACCCTGGATGACAAGGCGCTCAGCCGGCTCGACGAGATCTTCCCCGGCCACAAGACCGCGCCCGAGGATTACGCCTGGTAATCGGCGCGGATCGCAACTAGCGCGGGTCGGAACTAGTGCGGGTCGAACTCGTCTCGCACCCGCCGACGCAGCAGCTTGCCGCTGGGCAGGCGAGGCAGTTCCTCGACGAAGGCGACCTCCCGCGGGCATTTGAACTTGGCCAGCTGCTGCTGGCAGTGGGCGATGAGCTCGGCGCCGAGGTCGGGTCCCGGGGTGGCGCCCGGCTCGGCCTGGACGACGGCCACGACTCGTTGCCCCATCTCCTCGTCGCGGACGCCGATGACGGCGGCGTCGTACACGGCTGGATGCAACGTGAGGGCGTTCTCGACCTCTTGGGGGTAGATGTTGACGCCGCCGGAGATGATCAGGTCCACCCGGCGGTCAGACAGGTAGAGGTAACCGTCGGGCTCGACATGCCCGACGTCGCCCAGCGTGCTCCAACCCCGGTCGTTGAACGCGGTGGCCGTCTTCTCCTTGTCGTTGTGATAGGCGAATTCGCCGGTGCCCTCGAACCAGATCGTGCCGATCTCACCGGGCGGAAGCTCGCGCCCCTCGTCGTCGAGGATGTGCGTGGTGCCGAACATCGCCCGGCCGACGGAGCCCGGATGCGCGAGCCAATCCGTCGAGTCGATCGCGAAGTACCCGTTGCCCTCGGTGCCCGCGTAGTACTCCCACACGATCGGGCCGAACCAGTCGATGATCGCCCGCTTCACGTCGATCGGGCAGGGCGCGGCGGCGTGGATGACGTACTTCAGGCTGCTCAGGTCGAAGCGGTTGCGCTCTTCTGGCGTGAGCCGCAGCAGCCGGGTCATCATGGTCGGCACGAACTGCACGTGGGTGACCCGATGCCGTTCGATCAACTCCAGGACGGTGAGCGCGTCGAAGCGCTCCATCACGACCGTGGTGCCGCCGACTCGCTGGGTCGCCGTGGACCAGCCCAGCGGCGCCGCGTGATAGAGCGGCCCGGTCGAGAGGTAGACGCTGTCGGAGTTGAGGCCGTAGAGCCCGCGCATGAGCTGGTCGATCGCGCCGGTCGTGCCGACCGGCGTGCGTACTGGCGGCCGCAGCACGCCCTTGGGCCGACCCGTGGTGCCGGAGGAGTAGAACATGGCAAAGCCTTCCCAGGATTGGGGAAGCTTCGTCGTGTCGACTGGGCTCGGGAGTTCGGGCAGTGAACCGTCGGGGGCCAGGATCACGGTGTGCAGGCCGGGCACGGCGGCTGAGATGGTGGCCGCCAACTCGGCGTGGGCGTGCGAGGCCAGCAGCACCCGCGCGTCGCAGTCGCCGACCACGTAGCTGGCCTCGTCGGCCGTCAAATGCCAGTTGACCGGCGTGTAGTACAGGCCGGTCCGCTGGGCGGCCCAGACGATCGGGAACAGCGCGGCCTCGTTGCCGAACAACACGGCGATGTGATCGCCGAAGGACAGCCCGTCGGCGGCGAGCAGGGCCACCGCTTGGTCGATCTGGCCCTGCAGCGTCGCGAAATCCAGACGGCCGCCCGCTCCCATGATCAACGCGTCCTTGTCTCGCGCGGCTGGACTGCCCAACGGCTCAGACATTCGTGCACCTCCACGGCCGGAATCTCGTCTCGGACACTGTAAGCGCACGCGCTAGTGTCAGCCGATGGGCATCTTCGACGAACGGGTCGTGGTCATCACCGGCGCCGCCCGCGGCCTTGGCCGCGATTACGCGCGTTACTTCGCGCAGGACGGCGCCTCGGTGGTCCTGGCCGATGTCAAGGACACCGCGGCCGCCGCCGCGGAGGTCGCGGCGGCCAGCCCCAGCGGCGCTCACTGCCGGGGCCTGGCCGTCGATGTGACTTCGCGCGCCAGCGTCGAGGCGATGGCCCGCCAGGTGCGCGAGGAGTTCGGACGTCTCGATGTGCTCATCAACAACGCCGGGCTGTGGCGGGGACTGGCCGACGCCAAGTTGCTGAACTGCCCGGACGAGATCTGGGACGCGGCCTGGGGGGTCAACGTCACCGGCTCGTTGCGCTGCTTTCAGGCGGCGGTGCCGCTGATGGCCGAGCGGGGGTGGGGCCGAATCGTCAACATCTCCTCGATGGCCTCGCGCTCGGGCTCAGACGCCTACGGGCTGACGAAAAGCACGGTCGAGAACATGACCCGCGGCATGGCCAAGGAGGCTGGCCCCTTCGGCGTCACGGTGAACTGCATCGCGCCCGGGATCTCCGCGTTCGAAGCGGCCGGCAGCCAGTTGGCCAACGCCGACGCGGTGGTCGCCGGCAATGTCATCAAGCGGTTCGGGACGAGCCGCGACCTGTACGCCGCCATGACCTACCTGTGCCAGCCCAGCGGCGACTGGGTCACCGGCCAGGTGCTGCGGGTGGACGGCGGCGCCGGGCTGGCCTGACCGCCCCGAGCAACCGGTCGGGCCCGGCGCCAAGATGGATCTATGCGATATGTGGTGGTGGGAGCCGGCGGTATCGGCGGGGTCATCGGCGGTCGGCTGGCTGAGACCGGACACGAGGTGGTGCTGGTCGCCCGGGGCCGGCACGCGGAGGTGCTGCGCCGCGACGGGCTCCGGCTCGCGTTGCCCGAGCGGGTGGTCCAGCTAAAGATTCCAACCGTCGAGCGAGTGGCCGAGCTGAGCTTGCAGCCGCAGGACGCGCTGGTGCTCTCGGTCAAGTCGCAGCAGACCGCCGAGCTGCTGGGCGAGCTCGCCGCCCAACCGGTGGGCGATCGGCCGGCCGGGCAGTCGCTGCCGCTGTTCTGCTTCCAGAACGGCGTGAGCAACGAGCTGGACGCGCTGCGCTACTTCGGTCAGGTGCACGGCGTGTGCGTCAGCATGCCGACCACCTACCTCGAGCCGGGCCGGGTCGAGGGCCAGGGTTCGCCGATCAGCGGAATTCTCGAGCTTGGCCTGGCCCTGGGCGGTTCCGATGAGGCGGACGCCGTCATGGCCGCCGACCTCAACGCCAGCGGTTTCCTGGCCACCGTCCGGGAGGACGTGATGGCCTGGAAGCGCGCCAAGCTGCTCAGGAATCTGGGCAACGCCCTCGAGGCGCTTTTTGGCCGCGCCCTGAGCGAAAACGAGCTCGAGGCCGTCCGGCAACTGTCGATCGCGGCCAAGCAGGAGGGCGAGGCTTGCTATCGCGCGGCCGGGCTCAGCGTGATCGACGGCCAGCGTTGGCGAGAGCACCAATCCGGCAAGCTGAGCGTCAAAGCGGTGGAAGGGCGCGAGCGCGGCGGCGGGTCGACCTGGCAGAGCGTGGTGCGCGGCCAGGGGTCGGTCGAGACCGACTTCCTCAACGGCGAGATAGCTCGGCTCGGCCGGCTACACGGCGTGCCGACTCCGGTCAACGTGGAATTGCAGCATCGGATGTGGCACCTGGTCGGCGAGGCGGCCGAGGCGGGCGAGGTCGGCGAGGCGGGCGCAGAGCTTCCGTCCGAGGTCTTGGCCGGGCTCGGTCAGGGTCGGTAAGGCGGCGCGACGCCCCAGCCCCACCGGGGAACCGGCGCGTGCGGCGCCGGCTCGGCATCCGGCTGCGAGTTCGCCATCGCTAACCGGGTTCCCCACTCCAGGTAACCGATCAGCGCCGCGCGGAATTCTGGGTCGGCCGGCAGCTCGGCGTCATCGGCGGCCTGGCTCATGGTCGTGGCGAAGCGCAGCCGCTGCTCGGCGGTGATGCCCAGACCGCGGTGGTGGGCCAACATCCGCTCGTAGCCGCCAAGGGTGTCGGTGTAGTCGGCTGGGCCGCCGAACACCTCGAGCCACCACAGGCTGACGTGGTCGCGGTGCTCCCGGCTGACCCCGCCGGGGAAGAACCCGCGCAGTAGCTCGTCGGCCTCGACGCGGTCGTAGAAGGCCTCGATCAGCCGCGCTATGGCCGGGGCCCCGCCGGCCCATTCGGCCAGTGTCGGTGTGTCCTCAGCCTCGGCCATGATGCCTCCCGGGCACGCTAGCGGTGGATTGACAGTCTGGCAGCCACTCAGGCTGCCGTCGTGGGCGCCTCGGCCGTAGAGTCAGCCCATGGCGAAGAATCTGAGAGCAGTCGGACTGGATTTCCTGGACACGGCGCCGAGTCGAACCGTGGCGCAACTGCGGATCGGGCATCCGGTCGCCGAAGTGTTCGCCGCGCTGGCCGATCACCCCGAGGACTGGGGCAGCTGGTACCCCGGGTTCGGCCAAGGCGGTCACTATGTCCCGCCGACGCCGCCTGGCCTGGGCGCCACCCGCGCGATGAAGGTCGGGGGACTGCTGACCACCGAGACCATCATCGCTTGGGACGCGCCGACTCGCTGGGCCTTTTACATCTCGCGGGCGACGATGCCCGGCATCCGCGCGTTCGCCGAGGACTACCAGCTCGCTTCGGACGGCGCCGAGACCGTGCTGACTTGGACGCTGGCGGTGGACCTGGCGCCCGCGGGCAAGCCGCTCGGACCGGTGCTGGGCAAATTCGGCCCCGCCTTGTCGCGCCGCGCCTTCGCCAACCTCGACCGCCACCTCGGCGCGGCGAAGAGTTCCTAATCCGGCGCCAGGCTCAGGCCAGGGCCGCGGCCACCGAGCGGTGCGGCGGCCCGAAGCGAATGTGCAGCGCGATGGCGAGGCTGGTCAACGCGGCCCAGCCGCACCAGACCGAGGCGAAACCGTCGATCGTGAGCCGGGCGATGACGATCACCGCGATCAGGTTCACGACCCCGAAGATCGCGATCTGGCGGTAGCCGGAGAACACCGCGGACGCGCAGGTCGCCACCACGTAGGCGCCGGTGATCAGGAACCCCGCGTGCAGCTTGATGTCGTAGGCGACGTGGGCGTCGCCCAGCCGGGCCGAGACCGGGCCGCGAATCATCGCGGCCAGCAACAGCGTTGAGACAACCAGCCCGAGCCCAGCGAAGGCGGTCATGATGGTGCGCCGGCGGCCCGGCGGTTCCAGGGCCCGGATGGCCAACGGGACGTAGGTCGGCAGCAGCACGAAGGCGAACAGCAGGTAGATCCAGGTCGCGACGTGCCCGACGGCGCTGGGGACGTGCCCCTGAAGGCCCCACCAGACAAACGTCTCGGTCAGCTGATGGGTCGCGAACAGCAGCGGCAGCGCCGCGAACGCGAGATGGTCGCGGCGCTGGTGCACATTGCGCGCGACGTCGATGCCGATCGCGCCCAACACGAGGCCGCCTACTAGGTCAGCTTGCGGCGAGAAGCACATTCGCGCAGCGTACGTGCCGGTGATGACGACGCGGCTCCCGTCCGCTCGTGTATAGAGGGGGGATGGCTGACATCGTCGACTTGATCCTGCACGATCACCAGTGGCTGCGCCGGCAGTTCTACTACCTGGACGACGCGCGCAGCCCGACCGAGCTTGCCGCGGTCTGGGAGCCGCTGGCCACCCGCCTGGACACCCACGCCGACGCCGAGGAGACCGTGTTCTACCCGGCCTTGCTGAAGAAGGGCGATTCCGGCGACCCGGAGGATGAGACCGAGGACGCCATCACCGACCACAACAAGATCCGCGACGCGGTGGCCGCCGCCCGCCGGCAGACGGTCGGCTCCGAAGCCTGGTTCGAGGCGGTCGGCGAGGCCCGGACCGAGAACGGCAAGCACCTCGACGAGGAGGAGCGCGAGGCGCTGCCGGACTTCGTCAAGAGCGCATCCCTGCAGCTGAGGCATGATCTCGCCCTGGAGTGGCTGAAGTTCTACCACGCTCACCCGGCCGGCCGGGGCGTGGACGAGAGCAACAAGGACGCCGCGGCCTACATCGCCGAGAACAGCTGATCGCTGTTCCCCCGCCTGAGCAAATGCCCTAGGGTGCGGATATGCGCTTCGCCGACTTGTTGACCGTGCACCAGGTCGCCGAGGGCACCTTCTCCGCCGTCCCCGAGGGCGACGGCTTTCTCTTCGGCGGCTTAACTCTCGGCCTGGCCCTGCGGGCCGCCGGCCAGACGGTCCGCGAGGGCATGGCCGCCAAGTCTTTCCGGGCGAACTTCCTGCGTCCGGGTCAATGGGGGGCCGAGACGACGCTGAGCGTCCAAACCCTCATCGATGGCCGATCACTGGCCCTGCGGCAGGTCTCGGTGCTCCAGCAGGACCGGGTGCTGGCCGTCATGACCGCCTCATTCCACATCCCCGGGACGAGCGTGGACTGGCAATTGCCCGCGCCAGCAGGGATTCCGGCGCCGGCTGAGCTGGCCGCGGCGCCAGCGATGCTGCCCGTGAGCGACCTGATCGAGGTGCGCCCGGTCAACCCGTCGCCGGCCGACCCGCTGCGCGCGACCGTCCATCCCTTTTGGGGAAAGCCCGTCGAGCCGCTCGGCCCCGACGAGGCGCTGCACTGCTCGGTGCTGGCCTTCTTCTCCGACTACCTGGTGATCTTGTCGATGCTGGGCGCCGACCCGACCATCGCCGACCCGACGGGAACCCGCACCCTCGAGCAGAGCGTCTGGTTCCACCGACCGGTCAACGCCGACGATTGGCTGTTGTACTCGGCCGATCCGGCGTCGATCGCGGTCGGCAAGGGTCTGGCCCGCGGCACGGTCCATTCCACCTCCGGAGCGTTGATCGCCTCCTTCGCCCAAGAAGTGAACATCCCAGGCTGAGCCGGCAAAGGAGTCCGATTTTCGTGAGCCAGGAGCTGAGCACGATCCGCCGGGAGCAGGCCGACGGCGTCGTGCGCATCACCCTCGACCGGCCCGCGCAGTTGAACGCGATCACCGGCGTCATGCTCGACGAGCTAATCGCCACCCTGGAGCAGTGCGCCGCCGATCCCGAGACGCGCGTGCTGGTGCTCACCGGGGCCGGGCGAGCCTTCTGCGCGGGCGGTGACCTGCACAGCTCAGGCGGCTCGGCCAACGAGGGACGGATCGAGACGTCAGTGGCCTCGAGCCGGCGAGCCCTGCGGGTCTCCGAGCTGTTGCGGTCCATGCCGCAGCCGGTGATCGCCGTGATCAACGGCGCCTGCGCGGGGGCTGGGTTGTCCTGGGCCTGCGCGGCCGATCTGCGGGTCGCGGCCGACACCGCGGTCTTCGTGACGGCCTTCACCGCCGCCGGCGTGGGCGGCGACCACGGCGTCAGCTGGCTGCTGCCCCGGATCGTCGGTCTCGGGCGGGCCGCGGAGTTGTTGCTGCTGTCCGAGCGCTTCAGCGCCCAGCGGGCCGCCGAGCTCGGGCTGGTCAGCGCGGTCGTGCCGGCCGAGCAGTTGGCCGAGCTGTCCGAGCGCTGGACGTCTCGACTGCTGAGCCTGGCGCCGGGCGCGCTGGCCTCGATGAAGGCGAACCTGCGCGAGGGGCAGAGCATCTCCTTCGCCGAGTCGCTGGACCGGGAGGCCGAGCGACTCATCCACGCCTTCCGGCACCCCGATTCGGTCGAGGCCGCGCAGGCATTCTTCGAGGGCCGCCCGCCGAGGTTCGCGCGATGAAACTGCAGGCCGGACGCGTCGCGCTGATCACCGGCGGAGCCAGCGGCATCGGGCTCGCGCTGGCGACGGCCGCCGGTCAGGCCGGACTCACGGTGCTGGTAGCCGATCTGGACGAGACCCGGTTGGCCGAGGCCGCGGCCCAACTGCGCGGGCTGGGCGTCCGGGTCGAGACGGCGGCGGGAGACGTCTCCGACGCCGAGTTCGTCGCCTCCCTCGCCGAGCTCGCGTTCGCGCTGGGCTCAGTGCAGCTGGTCTGCTCCAACGCGGGCATCGTGGTGCCGGGGTTGAGCTGGGAGATCTCCGCCGCCGATTGGGAGAAGGTCATCGGGGTCGACCTGATGGCCAGCGTGCACCTGCTGCGAGCGTTCGTGCCGAGGCTCATCAGCGCCGCCGAGCCCGCCCACCTGCTGATCACCGGCTCGATGGCCTCAGTCACCGCTCGGGCCGGCATCGCCCCCTACGTGAGCGCCAAGCACGGGCTGCTCGGCCTGGCTGAGACGGCGGCGGCAGAGTTGAAATCGGTCGGCGCCGAGATCGGCGTGACGATTCTGATGCCGGGCCAGGTCGTCTCCGGCATGATCACCGAAGCCAACGCTCACACGATCAGCTCCGAGCAGGCTGCGGCCATCGCCCTGCAGGCCGTGGCCCACGATCAGCTCTACGCCTTCACCCATCCCGATCGGATCCCAGAAGTCGAACGTCGCTTCGCGGCCATCGTCGCCAGCGAGATCAGAACCCACTGAAGGAGCGACACCACATGAGCAGCTATCCAGCCCTGGACGCCCTGACGCTGGAGCAGGTCGGGGAGGGCCGCTTCACCGCCGGCAATGTGCCCAGCGAAGAACGGGCGGTGGTCTTCGGCGGCCAGCTCCTCGGCCAAATGATCGTGGCGGCCAAGGCGGTCGACCCGGCCAAAGAGGTCCGCTCCGTGCACGCGATCTTCGCCCGAGCCGGCGACGTCGCCAACCCGTTGCAGCTCACCGCCGACGTCCTGCACGTGGGTCGGACGATGTCGAGCCAGCAGTTGCGTGTCGCTCAGGGTTCGCGGGTGTTGTGCGGGGGACTGGTGCTAAGCGACACCACCGAGCCCGACGTGCTGCGGGCCAGCATCGCGATGCCCGACGTGCCTGGTCCGGCGGCGCTGGCCGACCGGGCCTCCTTCGACACCGAGGGCTCCGAGGTCCGCTTCGTCGACGACGTCGATCTCAGCTCGACTGAGGCCACTGGGCCCGCTGAGCTGCGGCTCTGGGTCCGCTG
>JAOPUY010000515.1 GCA_025963265.1 Frankiales bacterium
CGCGGGGCGCACGTCGGCCATGTAGACCGAGGTGACGATCACACTGATGTAAATGATGAGGCTCAGTACCGAGGTGGCTCCCGAGACGGCGAACAGCGTGGTGATGAGCGCCGGAATGCCGGTGAGCAGCATCCAGGTGGGCTTGGTCAGCTTGCCGGCGGCGGGGAAGGCGGGCGCCTTACGGGTGGCGCAGTCGACAAAGGCCCAGACGCTGAAGATCGCGACGGCCCAACTCAGCACGAAGAGCATCCAATACTCGACGTGATTTATGGCCTGCACTAGTTCAGCCTAACCAACATTGGGTTCGGCCAACGCGACGCAGTGGTCATCGCTCGGTCACAGAGCGCGAATCGCGGGTGTGTCGGGCCAGGCCGCGCCGCTGCTCAGCCGGTCACCGGCCCGGCTTGCTCGCCGAAGGCAGGCTCGGCTGGCGCTTGCTCGGCTGGCGCTTTCTTGGCTGGCGCCTTCTTGGCTGGCGCTTTCACGGCGCCCGCTTTGGCGGCCGCCGCCTTTTTGGCCGGTGCTCTTTTTGCCGGTGCTTTCGCGCCACCGGCCTCCGCGGCCGGGGCCTCCGCGGCCGGGGCCTTCTTGGCGGGCGCCTTCTTGGTGGGGGCCTTCTTGGCGGGGGCCTTCTTGGCCGCAGCCGGAGCGGTCGAGCCGTTCAGCGGGCTCACGCTGGCGACGTCAGAGACCAACTTGACCAGGCGGGGATCCTTGGCGAGCTCGAGCACCTCCGCCACCCGCGCCTCACCCCGTGCGGACAAGGTTCCGTACAGCTCGCGAGCGGCGGCGATGTAGGCCAAGGCCGCCTGTCGGGCGGCCGCTGCCGCTTGGGACTGGCGCTGGCTGGTGCGCAGACCGCGCGCGTTCTCCACGCTGGCCTCGAACCTCTCCCGCAGCTCGATCACCGCGCTCAGCGCGTCGGCCTGGGCCTTGCTCATTCGGCTCCGCCCGGCGTGCCGCAGTTTGCCCGCCGTCACCGAGGCCTCCGCTGGCAGCGAGTCGACCCGTCCGCTAATCGCCTGCGCCACGAGATCGGCCGCGCCGATCCACACGTAGGCCGGCGCCGCCAACTCGCTCACGTGGATCGACTCGATGACGTCCTCGATGCGCCGGTTGGCGGCCAGCATGGCGCCCGTGGCGGACGAACGGCCCTGATCCAGCGCGGATTTGCCTTGCGTCAGCGCCGACCGGCTCTGCGCCAGCGCGGACTTGCCCTGAGCCAGCGCGGCGCCGGCGTAGCTGCGGGCATCCTTGGTCCTTGACATGGTTGGTGTCCTCTCGTTGCTCAGGCGGTCACGTTCTCGCGGCGAAACGACTCATAGACCTCGATCAGCACGCTCTTCTGCCGCTCGCTCAAGCCGAGGTCGGCCAGCACGGCGGTCACGACCTCGCTCGCGCCGCGGTCGGACAGAATCCCGGCGTGCACGTACAGCTGCTCGGCTGAGATGCGCAGGCCCTTGGCGATCTGCTGCAGGATCTCGGCGCTGGGTTTGCGCAGGCCCCGTTCGATTTGCGACAAGTAGGGATTGGACACGCCGGCCAGCCTGGACAGTTGCCGGAGCGAGACTTGGGCCAGTTCGCGTTGCTCGCGAATGAAGTCGCCGATCGTCGCGACCGTTCCCGACTTGCCCAGCGCGGCCTCGCGGACGTCCTCCACCCTCATCCGATCAGAGTGCCCGATGGTGCTAGCAATTGCAAGCACCTAGCAAGCGACTCCGCGGCTAGCCGGTCTAGCTGTGAGCGAGCCAGTCAGGATGCTGAGTGGAGCCTGGCAATCCATTGCTCTTTCTCATCCAACTGCCAAGTGATTCAAAAGTGACTGCCCCATCGTCCTATGAGCCATGAGCGCGCCACCCGACCTGTCGTCCCGGTTCGCGAGCAGGGCGAGGCCGCGTTGCTCAGCTGTTGAATCAGAAAAGGACCTCGATGAGATCAATCCTGCGGCGACTAGTCGCCCGGCCCTACATCACCGCGGGTGTCGCCGTGGTGCTCGTGGGCGCTGGAGTCGGCGCCTACTTCTTGACCGGCTCCAGCGGTTCGGCCTCGGCCGCGACCAGCTACCGCCTGGTCGCGGCGAGCACCAGCACCATTAAGGAATCGATCTCCTCCTCGGGGACGATCGAGCCGGCCACCGAGGACTCGCTGTCCTTCCAAGTTTCAGGTCAGGTCACGAAGGTCGACGTCGCGGCCGGCGCGAAGGTCACGGCCGGCCAAGTGCTGGCGAGCGTGAACTCCGCCTCATTGCAGGCAAATCTCGCGCAGGCCAAGGCCTCGCTGGCCAGCGATCAGGCCAAGGTGACCGCTGACACCGACAACTCCGCCTCAGCCGTCCAGCTGGCGGCCGACAACGCGGCGGTCGCCGCGACCCAGGGGCAGGTGAGCACGGCCCAGGCCGATTTGGCCGAAGCCAACCTCACCTCGCCGATCTCCGGAGTCGTGGCCAGCCTCTCCCTGAGCGTCGGTCAGCAGGTCAGCGGGTCCGGCGGCGGGGCCAGCTCGTCCAGCAGCGGGGGCGGCGGCGGATCAGGGTCGACTGGCGGTTCCGGGACGAGCGCCAGCGGGACCAGCAGCACCTCGGCCAGCACCTCGACCAGCGCGCAAGTCCTGGTGATCAGCACGAATTCCTGGATCGTCAACGCCACCGTCGATGACACCCAGGTCGGCTCGATCGCGGTCGGCGATCAGGCCCAGATCACCGCCGACGGCGTCAGCTCGACGGTGTACGGCGTGGTCGCCTCGGTCGGCCTGATCGGATCCTCGTCCTCAGGCGTGGCCAGCTACCCGGTGGTCGTGAACGTCACCGGCAATCCGGCCGGGCTGCACGCCGGGGCCAGCGGCACGGTCTCGATCATCTATCGGCAGCTGACCAACGTGCTGACCGTCCCCAGCACGGCCGTGCATGTGGTCAACGGCAAACAGGTCGTCTATGAGATGGCCGGCGGCAAGCAGGTCGCGCACCCCGTCGTGGTCGGCCTGACGTCCGGCGGATCCAGTCAAATCACCTCCGGCCTGGCCGCGGGCCAGCAGGTCGTGGTGGCCACCGTCCGCGGCGCCGGCACCACCGGGCGGACGGGCGCGGGCACCCGAACCGGTGGCGCGGGTGGCGC
>JAOPUY010000540.1 GCA_025963265.1 Frankiales bacterium
CGCGGGCTCGACCTGTCCTTCGCCACCGAGAACATCGCTGGCGAGCTGATGGACCTGCAGGCCGGCGGCTACCTCTCGGCCGACGCGGATCCGGTCGACATGGCCGAAGCCCTCGAACCGCGCTACCGACAACTGTGGGCCGAGCTCAACGACGACCAGGTCTATGACTCCGGCGAGAGCTATCGCATCGAGGAGCGGGTGCGCCGGCTCAACAACCTCGGCTTCGACGTCTCCGAGATCGGCATCCGCAGCGAGGACGGCGGCCGCAAGCTGCGGTTTCAGACCCACATCGTCGAACCGGGGCATCACGCCCGTCGGGTCTACGCGTTGACCGGCCTGCGGGTCCAGGAGAACCAGGCCCGGCAGATGCTGTCGGACTTGGCGCGGTTTCGCGGCAAGTGGATCGACGGCGTCGGGGCCGACGTGCCCGAGGACCTGGCGGCCCGCAAGTGGCTGGATGAGAAGTTCTACGGCGTGTTGAGCATGATCCCGCCCGAGCAGCGCAAGAAGCTGCCGGACGCCGAGCTGTTTTACGAGATCGGCGAGCATCGCTGGCTGATGTCGGAGAAGCTCGGGCGCGACGTCGGCCGGCCCGCGGCGGTGCAAGACTACGTCGACACGGTGCTGTCCCAACTGCCCGACGCCGCGGTGCGGATCCTGACTGAGCCGACCACTGAAGAGTTGCCCATTTTCCGAGACTGACCGAAGACGCGAAGCGGCGATCGGCCGAGTGAGCACCACAAAGGGGTTCCAGATGAACGACTCATACAGCGGCGAGGTCGTCGTGGGCGGCCCGGTCGACGTCCGGGAGCTCCCGGGCCTGACCATCGCCAAGCTCGCCGTGGGCAAGCTGTCGAACAACGTCTACCTGCTGCGATGCCGCGCCACCGGCGAGGCGCTGCTCATCGACGCGGCCGACGAGGCGGACCGGGTCGCGGCGCTGACCCGGCTCGGCGGGGCGCCGGCGCAGGCGGTGCTCACCACGCATCTGCACGCCGACCACTGGCAGGCCTTGGCCAGCGTCGTCGCTCAGACCGGGGCCCGAACGCTGGCCGGGGCCGACGACGCCGGCGGCATCCCGGTGCCGACCGACCGGGTCTTGCATCACGGCGAGACCGTGCACGTCGGCGAGCTGGAGCTGACGGTGATCACGCTGCGCGGCCACACCCCGGGCTCGGTCGCGCTGCACTACCAGGACCCCGACGGCCTCGGCCACCTGTTCACCGGCGACGCGCTGTTCCCTGGCGGCCCGGGCCGGACCACCAACCCCGCAGACTTCACCTCGCTGATCGACGATCTCGAGGAACGAGTCTTCGGCGTCTACCCCGATGGCACCTGGTTCTACCCGGGACACGGCAACGACTCGACGCTGGGACTCGAGCGCCCGCAGCTGGCCGAGTGGCGCGCCCGCGGCTGGTGAGACTGGGTCCAGACTGGGCCCGCGACGGCATATTCTGGTGGAGGTATGTCGCACCCTTCCCGCACCGCGCCGGCCGGCCGGGCCACCGTCCCCGAGCTCCGCTCCCGGCTCGGCGCGCTGTCCCTGCGCGATGAGCACCGGCTGCGCCGACGACTAGACCGGCTACGTGGCCCGGCCCGCGATAATTCCCGAGCGCTGGACTCGCTGCGGCACGACGTCGAGTCGGCCGAGGCTCGGGTCACCGCCCGCCGGGCGCTGCGGCCCAAGCTCGAGTATCCCGAGCAGCTGCCGGTCAGCCAGCGCCGCGACGACCTGTTGGCGGCCATCGCCGCGCACCAGGTGGTGGTGGTCGCCGGGGAGACCGGCTCCGGCAAGACGACCCAGCTGCCCAAGATCTGCCTCGAACTCGGCCGCGGGGTGCGCGGCATGATCGGGCACACCCAGCCTCGCCGAATCGCCGCTCGGGCCGTGGCCGAACGGCTGGCCGAGGAGCTGGGCACGACAGTGGGCGACACCGTCGGCTACGCGGTGCGCTTCACCGACCGGGTCTCGGACAACTCGCTGGTCAAGCTCATGACCGACGGCATCCTGCTGGCTGAGATCCAGCGCGACCGGCTCCTTCGCAGCTACGACACGATCATCATCGACGAGGCCCACGAGCGCAGCCTGAACATCGACTTCCTGCTGGGTTACCTGCAGCAGCTGCTCCCCCGCCGCCCCGATCTCAAAGTCATCATCACCTCGGCGACCATCGACCCGCAGAAGTTCTCCCGCTACTTCTCCGACGCCCCGATCATCGAGGTGTCCGGCCGGAGCTTTCCGGTGGCCGTCCGCTATCGCCCCTTGATCGACCCGGACCACCCCGAGCGCGAGGAGCGCGACTTGGTGACCGGAGTCGCCGACGCCGTGCAGGAGCTGGCGGGCGAACCGGCCGGCGACGTGTTGGTCTTCCTGTCCGGCGAGCGCGAGATCCGCGACACGGCCGACGCGCTGAACGCGTTGAACCTGCGCGAGACGGAGATCCTGCCGCTCTACGCGCGGCTGTCCTCGGCCGAGCAGCACCGGGTGTTCAGCGCCCACCGGGGTCGGCGGGTCGTGCTCGCGACCAACGTCGCCGAAACCTCGCTGACCGTGCCGGGCGTCAAGTACGTCGTCGACTCCGGCACGGCCCGCATCTCGCGATTCAGCAACCGCACCAAAGTCCAGCTGCTGCCGATCGAGGCGATCTCGCAGGCCTCGGCCCGGCAGCGGGCCGGCCGCTGCGGGCGCACCTCGGACGGCATCTGCATCCGGCTGTACACCGAGGACGACTTCGACGCCCGGCCGCCGTTCACCGACCCCGAGATCCTGCGGACGAACCTGGCGTCCGTCATCCTGCAGATGGCCTCGCTCGACCTGGGCTCGGTGCAGGACTTCGGCTTCATCGATCCGCCCGACCGGCGCCAGGTCGCCGATGGCGTGGCCCTGCTGCACGAGCTGGGAGCGCTGGCGGCGGCGGATTCGGGCCCGGTCACGCTGACCGAGGTCGGCCGGCAGATCGCTCAGCTGCCGCTGGACCCTCGGCTGGGCCGGATGATCATCGAGGCCGACCGCCGCGGCTGCGTGCGGGACGTGCTGGTGCTGGCCGCCGCGCTGTCGATCCAGGACCCGCGGGAGCGGCCGGCTGAGCACCAGCAAGCCGCCGACGCCCGGCACGCGCGGTTCACCGACCCGAAGTCGGACTTCAGCGGCTTTTTGAATCTGTGGCGGCATGTGCGCGAGCAGCAGACCGAGTTGTCCTCGAGCCAGTTCCGGCGGGCTTGTCGCAGCGACTTCCTGAACTACCTGCGGATTCGGGAGTGGCAGGACCTGTTCGCCCAGCTGCGTCAGATCGCCCGCGGGATGGGCATCACCGTCGATGAGGCGGCCCCGGACGGCGCCGCCAACGAGGAGCAGATCCACCGCAGCCTGCTGGCCGGCCTGCTCTCCCACATCGGTTTGAAGGAGCCGCCTCGCGGCGACTACCTGGGGGCGCGGAACGCCAAGTTCGCGATCTTCCCCGGCTCGGCGCTGTTCAAGAAGCAGCCCCAGTTCGTGATGGCCGGCGAGTTAGTCGAGACCTCGCGGCTGTGGGCTCGGGTCAACGCGGGCATCCAGCCGGAATGGGCCGAGGAGCTGAGCCCGCACCTGGTCAAGCGCAGCTACAGCGAGCCGCATTGGGAGCGCCGCCGCGGCTCGGTGATGGCCTCGGAGCGAGTCACCCTCTACGGCGTCCCGCTGGTCGTGGACCGCAAGGTCGGCTATCACCAGGTCGACCCGGTGCTCAGCCGCGACCTGTTCATCCGGCATGCCCTGGTCGAGGGCGATTGGGACACCCGGCACGCCTTCTTCGCGGCCAACCGCGAGCTGGTGGCCGACCTGCAAGATCTGGAGAACCGGGCTCGACGCCGAGACGTGCTAGTGGACGACGAGACGCTTTTCGCCTTCTACGACTCGCGGATCCCGGCTGAGGTCGTCTCGGCCCGGCACTTCGACAGCTGGTGGAAGCGGACCCGTCAGAACCAGCCCGACCTGCTCCGGCTGACCGAGCAGGATCTGCTGCGCCAGGGCGCCCAGCCAATCGCGTCCGAGGAGTTTCCGGACCGGTGGACGTCGGGGTCCTTCGAGCTGGACCTGAGCTACCGGTTCGAGCCCGGCGCCCAAGCCGACGGCGTGACGGCCACGATTCCGTTGCCGCTGCTGAACTCCGCGAGCGCCGCCGGCCTGGACTGGCAGGTGCCGGGCCTGCGGACGGAGCTGGTCACGGCGCTGCTGCGGACCTTGCCCAAATCGTTTCGTCGGTCGATCGTGCCGATCCCGGACACCGCGGCCGAGCTGGTCGCCTCGCTACCAGCCGACCTCAGCGGCACGCCGGGGCCGCTGACCGACGTGATCGGCGCTGAGCTGGCCCGCCTGCGGGGTGTGCACATCCCGGCCGCGGCGTGGGACCCGGACAAGCTGCCGCCGCATCTGCGGCCGACCTACCGGGTCGTGGGCGAGGACGGGTCGCTGCTGCGTGAGGGCAAGGACCTGCTGGCCCTGCAACGCGGATTCGCGCCGGCGGTGGCCGACACGCTGGCCCGGGTGACCAGCGATCTGGCCCGGCCGAGCATCCTCGATTGGGATTTCGACCAGCTCGAGCGGTCGGTGCGCCGCTCGGCCGCCGGCCATGAGATGACCGGCTACCCGGCTCTGGTCGAGACCCGCGACCCCACCGGCGCGCGCGGGGTCGCGATCGCCGTGTTGGACTCGGCCCCAGCTCAGGAGCGCGCTATGTGGGCCGGCACGCGTCGGCTGCTGACGATGACGCTGCCCTCGCCGGTCAAGCAGCTGCGGGCCGGATTGAGCACGCCCGCGCGGCTGTCGCTGAGCCGCTCGCCGCACGGCTCGCTGGACGCCGTGCTGGCCGACTGCGTCAGCGCCGCGGTGGACCTGCTGATGCGCGAGCACGGCGGACCGGTGTGGAACCGAGCCGACTTCGAGTCGCTGCGCTCGGCCGTCGCGGCCGGATTGCTGCCGGCCGCGCAGCGGACCGTGGAGGTCGTGGCGAGCATCATCGGGCAGAACCAGCAGGTGGAGCTCGCGCTGGATGAGGCCGACTCGCAATCGGTGCGCGGCTCGGCCCGGTTCGCGGCGGCCCGGTCCGAGCGCGCCCACTTGGCGACCCTCATCTTCGGCGACTTCGTCACTGCGACCGACGCGCGCCAGCTGCGCGAACTGCCGCGCTACTTGCGGGCGATCGAACAGCGGCTGACCGACGTCGTCTCGGCGGCTGACCGCGACAGTGAGCGTCAACAGGTGGTGGACCTGGTCGAGCGAGACTTCGGCGAGCTGGCCGAGCGGCTGGCGGCGAAGTCCGGGGGCGAGCCGGAGCCGGCGCTGGACGGCATTCGCTGGATGATCGAGGAGCTGCGGGTCAGCCTGTTCGCTCAGCGGCTGGGCACCGCTTACCCGGTCTCGGTGAAGCGCATCCACAGTGCGATGGACGCGTTGGACCCGCGTTAGCGACGCGCGACTACGTGATCTCCCGTTCATCGACCTCGAGGGCCCGGTTGAGGCCCGCGTAGTAGGCGCCGCGAAAGAACACCAGCGGCTCGGCGATGTCGCCGTGCACGCCCATGCGCTCGATCTCGGCGATGACGACGCTGTGATCGCCCGCTGGGTACTCGGCTTGCACCTGGCACTCGAGCCAGCCCAGCGCGTCGAGCAGCAGCGGCGCGCCGTTGGCCGCCGGCGTCCAGTCGAACCCGGCGAACCGGTCCGCGTCCCGGGTGGCGAACAGGCGGCTGACCGACTCCTGGCCGGCCGAGAGCACGTTGATCGCCAGCTGGCCCGCCGCCCGCAGGCGCGGCCAGGTGCCGGAGCTGTTCGCCGGGCAGAACAGCACCAGGGCCGGATGCAGCGAGACCGAGGTGAAGGAGTTCATCGACATCCCGATGGGCTCATCGCCCTCCATGCCCGTGATGACCGCGACCCCGGTCGGGTAGTGCCCGAGCACGTGGCGAGACAAAACCGCGTCCGGCCCGCTGAGCTCGGGGGCGATCGAGGGCGGGTCGCTCGGCGTCATGGCTCCACCCTATCGAGCCCGGCCGACGCTCTAAGCTGCACAGCCATGGAGCTCAAGCAGGCGATCCGCGCCCGAGTCAGCACAGCCGCAGTCACCGACCAGGCGCCGACCGACGCTCAGCTGCGGGAGCTGCTGGCCATCGCCGCCCATAGCCCCGATCACGCCGCGCTGCGGGTGTGGCGGTTGGTGAGTCTGCGCGGGGCCGACCGGGAACGCCTCGGCGCGGCGCTCGCGGCCGGTTTCGGCGATCCGGCCGGCAGCCCGGAGGCGGCCAAGACCGCCGCCAAGGCGGTGCGCGCGCCGCTGCTGCTGGGAATCGTCGCCGCCCCGCGCGAGCACCCGAAAGTGCCGACCTGGGAGCAGATCGCGGCGACGGCCGGGGTGGTCACGACGCTGCAGCTGTTGTTGTTCGAGGCGGGTTTCACCGCCATGTGGCGCACCGGCCCGGCGATCGACCTGGCCGAAGTGCGCGACGTGATGGGGGTGGCGCCGACCGAGCTGCTGCTGGGCTGGCTCTACGTCGGCGGAACCGCCCAGGCTGCGGCCCGCGGCGGCGACCCCGACGTCGGCGACCGACTCTCGCCGTTGCCGGCCGCGGACGACCGGGCACAATCACCGTCATGATGCTCGAAGTCGCCTTGATCGACGTGTTGCCCGGTTCGGAAGACGCCTTTGAGACCGCGTACCGCGGCGTGAAAGAGGCGCTCGCGAGCTCGCCCGGACTGATCAGCGTCCGGATGACTCGCGGGGTCGAGACCGAGACCCGATTCGTGCTGCTGGTCGAGTGGGACTCACTGGCCGCGCATCAAGCCTTCCGCGACTCCGACCGCTACGCCGTCTGGCGCGGCGGCATCGGCCCGCATTTCGCGAACCCGCCGCGGATCGAGCACTTCACCGACGTCGCGGGCGGCTAGCTCTCGGTGGGGCGGTGGACGAGTTCGATCAGGTTGCCGTCCACGTCGGACAGCTGCGCGCCGTAGTAGCCCAGCTGGCGTGACTCCCACTCCCGCGGCGGCTGCACGATCCGGGCCCCCGCGGCGGCGGCCGCAGCCACGGCCTCGTCGATGAGCCGCCGGTCGGGCACCGCCAGCGCGAAGTGCGCGCCCCGGGTGCTGGCGGCTCCGGCGGCCAGCACGAGCAGCAGCCGGTGCTCGGCGGTGCGGTAGCCGAGGACCGCGACGGTCCCGGAGTCGGCGCCGTCCTCCTCGGGATCCTGGTAGTCCAGCTCGGCCAACAGCCCGAGCGCGGCGCACAGGGCGTCGTACACCGCCCGAGCCGGCGCGAAGTGCTCGGTGATCACGGTGACGTGATCGAGCCAGACCGCTGGTTGAGCGCCGGGCGCCGGACTCATCGCGAGACCACTAGTGGACGCCGGCGGCGTCCATGCCCCGCAGCTCCTTCTTCAACTCCTGGATCTCATCGCGCAACCGGGCCGCGACCTCGAACTGCAGCTCGCGGGCCGAGAGCATCATCTGGTCGTTGAGCTGCTGGATCAGGTCGGCCAACTCGGCCCGCGGCATCTCGGTGACGTCG
>JAOPUY010000559.1 GCA_025963265.1 Frankiales bacterium
CACGCCGACGAGCACCCCGCAGGCCGAGCACCCCGCGCCCATGCCCAGCCCCCGGGGCGAGATCGCCCTGCGGGCGGTCACCTTCAGCTACCTCGGCGCCCGGCAGCCGGCGGTCAGCGGACTGGACGTGCTGATCCCGTCCGGCCAGTCCATCGCGCTGGTCGGCCAGACCGGCGCCGGCAAGTCCACCGTCGTCAAGCTGATCGCGCGGTTCTACGACCCGACCGACGGCTCGGTGCAGGTCGACGCCCGGGACCTGCGCACGCTCGACCTCGAGCAGTACCGGCACCAGTTGGGCTATGTCCCCCAGGAGGCCTACCTCTCGCCGGGCACGGTGCGCGACGCGATCGCCTACGGCCGTCCGGAGGCCTCCGACGCCGAGGTGGAGAGCGCCGCTCGCGAGGTCGGGGCCCATCAGATGATCGCCACCCTGGCCGGCGGCTACCGGCATCAGGTCGGCGAGCGCGGCCGCAATCTGTCTGCCGGGCAGCGGCAGCTGATCGCGCTGGCCCGCGCGCAGCTAGTCGACCCTGAGATCCTGCTGCTCGACGAGGCCACCGCCGCGCTCGACTTGGCCAGTGAGGCATTGGTGACCGAGGCGACCGAGCGGCTGACCCGGCATCGGACGACGGTCACCGTCGCCCATCGGCTCACCACGGCGGCCCGAGCCGACCGCATTCTGGTGATGGACGCCGGGCGGGTCGTCGAGGACGGCACCCACGAGGAGCTGTTGGCCTCCGGTTCGCTCTACGCGACGATGTGGCAGGCCTACACCGGCGAGTCGGTCGACGCCTGAGCAGCCCGGTCCAGGCCTGAGTAGCCCGGTCCGTGACTGATCGCCGGGCAGTCGGCCTCCTCGGGCGGCTGTCCGAGGTGGCGGTGGTCGGCCTGCAGGGTGGCGTGCGAGATGGCGTAGTCCGCGACCAAGACCTGGCGCACCTGGGCGGCCACGTGATGGCAGTCGTAGGCCGGGCTGACCACGATATGCGCGGACAGCGCCGGCTCGGCGCTACCGAGGTCCCAGACGTGCAGGTCGTGGATCTCGGTGACCCCGGGCACCGCCGCCATCGCGGCGCCGATCTCCTTCGGGTCGACTCCCTCCGGCGCCGCCTCGAGGAACACCCGTCCGGAGGCGCGCACTAGGCCCGCACCGGAGTACGTCATCAAGGCCGCGATGATCAGCGAGGCGACCGCGTCCGCCCGCGACCAGTCGGTGATGAGGATGACGACGCCGGCGATGGCGGTCGCCAGGAATGCCCACAGGTCATTGACGATATGGGCCAGCGCGCCCCGGACGTTGAGGCTGGCCCGGTCCGCGCGGCTGGCCAACCAGACGGCGAGGACGTTGACCAGAACGCCGACCAGCGCGACCACGACGACCGGGCCGCCGTGGACTTGCTCGGGCGAGAACAGCCGCCGGATCGCTTGGATCCCGAACCAGAGGGCCAGCAGCAGCAGAGTGATCCCGTTGGCCTGAGCCGAGATGGCGTCGATCCGGGTGAAGCCGTAAGTGAAGCTGCCCCGGGCTGGGCGCTGCGCGACCTTGCTGGCGGCAATGGCCAGGGCCAGGGCGGCCGCGTCGGTGAGCATGTGGCCCGCGTCCGCGAGCAGGGCGAGCGAGCCAGTCAGCAGGCCGACGACGATCTCGCCCGCCATGAAGGCCAGGATGAGAGCGAGGGCGCCGGCTAGCCAGCGCCGATCGGCCTGCGCGCTCGAGCCGGCGCTGACGTGGACGTGGCCCCCCGCGCCGCCGCGTGCGTGCTCGGCGTGGGTGTGGGTGCTCATCGGCTCGCCGCCGGCTGCGCGCTTCGGCCCCGACGGGGGGCCGGAGTCGCCGGCCCGCGCTCGGGGTGGACCAGTTCGGTGTGCTCGGCGTGGGCCAGGGCGGTGTCGAGCAGGGTGGCGACGTGCGCGTCGGCCAGCCGATAGAACGCCATCCGGCCGGCCCGGGGGACCTCGACGACCCGGTGGGCCCGCAACAGCCGCAACGCGTGCGAGGCGGCGGACTCGCTCAGCGCGGCCGCGGCGGCCAGGGTCTGCACGTTGGCCGGACCGCCGCGCAAGGTGATGAGCAGCGCGAGGCGGCCCGGGTCGGCCAGCAGACCGAAGACTTCCGCGGCGTCGGCGATCTCTTCAGACGTCGGGCCGCCAGCCGAAGCTGCCTCGACCGAGGCTGCGCCGGCCGCTGAGCCGCCGACCTCGACATCTGAAAGAACGTTCATACGTCCAGAGTGCTGACCGGCTCAACCGAAGTCAAGCCCGACGCCGGGGCGGGTCGGTCACCAACCTTGCTGCAGGGGACGGCCTTCGGCGTAACCGGCCGCGCTCTGCACGCCGACCAGGGCCCGTTCGGCGAACTCGGCGATGGTGCGGGCGCCGGCGTAGGTGAGCGAGGACCGCACGCCGGCGACGATGGCGTCGATGAGGTCCTCCACGCCCGGACGCTCCGGGTCGAGGAACATCCGACCGGTGGAGATACCCTCCTCGAACAGCGCCTTGCGAGCGCGGTCGAAGGCGGTGTCCGCGACAGTGCGGTTGGCCACGGCCCGGGCCGAGGCCATCCCGTAGCTCTCCTTGTAGGCCCGGCCGTCGGCGGCGACGCGCAAATCGCCGGGGGACTCATAGGTGCCGGCGAACCAGGACCCGATCATCACCGAGGACGCGCCGGCGGCCAGCGCGAGCGCGACGTCGCGCGGATGGCGCACCCCGCCGTCGGCCCACACGTGCTTGCCTCGCTCGGCCGCGGCCCGGGAGCACTCCAGCACCGCGGAGAACTGCGGTCGCCCGACCCCGGTCATCATCCGGGTCGTGCACATCGCCCCGGGCCCGACGCCGACCTTGACGATGTCGGCCCCGGCGTCGATCAAGTCGCGCACACCCGCGGCCGAGACCACGTTGCCGGCCACGATCGGGACGAGCGGGTTCAGCGCCCGCACCGCCCGCAGCGCGTCGATCATGCGGCTCTGGTGGCCGTGCGCGGTGTCGATGACGAGCAAGTCGGCGCCGGCGGCCAACAGTCGCTCGGCCTTGCCGGCGACGTCGCCGTTCACGCCGAGCGCGGCGGCGATCCGCAACCGGCCGGAGGCGTCCACCGCCGGGTCGTACAGCGTCGCCCGCAGCGCGCCGAACCGGGTCAGGACCCCGGCCAGCCGACCGTCCGCGTCGACCACCGGCGCCAGCCGGTGGTGCTCGTCGTCCAGTTGGTCGAACGCCTCCCGCGCGGTCAGCTTGCTGTCGAGGGTGACCAGCTTGCTCGACATCACCGAGGCGACCGGGGCGAAGCGGTCGACGCCCTGGCAGTCGCGCTCGGTGACGACGCCGACCGGCCGGCCCTGCGCCACGACGATCACCGCGTCGTGGGCGCGCTTGGGCAGCAGGGCGAGCGCGTCGGAGACAGTCTGGGTCGCGTCCAGGGTCAGGGCGGTGTCGTGCACCAGGTCGCGCTGCTTGACCCACTCAATGACCTCGGCGACGACCTCCACCGGGATGTCCTGCGGCAAGACGGTGATGCCGCCTCGGCGGGCCACCGTCTCAGCCATCCGCCGCCCGGCCACCGCCGTCATGTTGGCCACGACGAGCGGGATCGTCGCTCCGCTGCCGTCCTCGGTGGCCAGGTTGACGTCGAAGCGGGAGGCCAGGTCCGAGTAGCGCGGGACCATGAACACGTCGTCGTAGGTCAGGTCGTAGGCGGGCGCGTCACCGCTGGCGAGATTGAGGAACTCCACGTTTGCGGCAGTCTACCGGCCTGACGGGTCGGCCGGGGGCGCACCGCTAGGCTGTCGCGGTGACCTTGGTTGTCTTCGATATCGACGGAGTCGTAGCCGACGTCCGGCATCGGCTCCACTATCTCGAAGAGTGGCCCCAGGACTGGGACTCGTTCTTCTACGAGGCGGTGCACGACCCCGCGCTGCCGATCGGGCTGGAGCTGGTCGCCAAGTATCAGGCCGAGGGTCACGACATCGCCTGGCTGACCGGACGGCCGGAGTGGCTGCGGCCCGAGACCGAGACCTGGATGCTCAGCCACGGGCTGCCGATCGACGAGCTGGTCATGCGGCCGGACTGGGACTACCGGCCGGCGCGAATCCTCAAGGTCCAGGTGCTGCGCAGTTGGCAGCCGCGCGACATCGTGCTCTTCATCGACGACGACCCGGATGTCATCGCGCAGGCCCACGCGGCCGGCTTCGCCACGCAGATGGCGACCTGGGTTCCGCATGGCAAGACGCTGCGCGCCGCGCAGGAGGATGTCGGTCGGACCTGAGCCGCGGATGAGGCCGGCCCGCGCCTGGATCGAGCTGGCGCGGGGGACGAGTAGACTTTCTTGCGGCGCGAACGACTTTCGGACTGGCAAAGAGTCGGATATCGGGATGTTTGCTCCGTGTTAAAGATTGCGAATTGGTGAAGACGAGTTAACCGGGTGTCGGAGATGCTGAAATCGCTCTCGGTTCGGTGTCATCATGGATGTGCACCACGACACACCCTCTAGCAAGGAAGTGACATGAGCACTAAAACCGATCACGGATCGGACGCTGGCCAGGCCGACGCCGAGTTCGACGTCGTGCGCGGAGCGATGCGCGCGTCCTGCCAGCACCAGCCTCACTGCCCCGACGCGGTGGGAGCTGACCGGGATGCCGCGCAGGTCATCGCCTGCCACCCCGAGCAGGGCTGGAGTCTTTTGTGCAACGGGGTAGTGCTCTTTGAGGACTCCGGCGAGATCCTGCCGGACGGCCACTGCGTGCACGCGCGCCGGGCGGACCTCACCGCCGCGGCGCTGCACCGCGTCGCTTAACCCGCCGCTTCGGGGCGCTGTGCGCGCCTGGAGCGCGTTTGGCTCCGAAAGCGGTCGGCCGGTTTAGGCGTTCGCGAACTCTTCAATCGGCGGGCATGAGCACATCAGGTTCCGGTCGCCATAGGCGCCGTCGATGCGTCGCACCGGTGACCAGTACTTCGACCGCGGGTCGACCCCCGGCGGGTACGCCGCGATCTCCCGGCTGTAGGGGTGCGTCCAGTCCGCGGTGAGGCAGTGCGCGGTGTGCGGGGCGTTGCGCAGCGGATTGTCGGTCACCGGCCATTGCCCGGCGCCGACCGCGTCGATCTCGCCCTTGATGGCGATCATCGCCTCGATGAACCGGTCGATCTCCGCCAAGTCCTCGCTCTCGGTCGGCTCCACCATCAACGTCCCGGCCACCGGAAACGACATGGTCGGGGCGTGGAAGCCGTAGTCGATGAGCCGCTTGGCCACATCGTCGACGGTCACCCCGGTGTCCTTGGTGATCTGCCGCAGATCCAGGATGCACTCGTGCGCGACCAGGCCGCGGCTGCCGGTGTACAGCACCGGGAAATGCTGGTCGAGCCGAGCGGCGATGTAGTTAGCCGACAGGATCGCCGTCGAGGTCGCCGCCACCAGCCCGTCGGGGCCCATCATCCGGATGTAGGCCCAGGTGATCGGCAGGATGGAGGCCGAGCCCCAGGGCGCGGCCGAGATGGGGCCGGCGCCGGTCGCGGGCCCCGCGCTCTCCTGCAGCGGGTGGTTGGGCAGGAACGGCGCCAGGTGCGCGCGCACCGCGACCGGGCCCACTCCCGGGCCGCCGCCGCCGTGCGGGATGCAGAACGTCTTATGCAGGTTCAGATGCGAGACGTCGGCCCCGAACTTCCCCGGCTGAGCCAGCCCGACCATCGCGTTCAGATTGGCGCCGTCGACATAGACCTGGCCGCCGGCCGCGTGCACGAGGTCGCACACCTCGCCGATGTGGTCCTCGAAGACGCCGTGGGTGGAGGGATAGGTCAGCATGATGGCGGCCAACCGGTCGGCGTGCAGGGCGATCTTCGCCTTGAGGTCGGCGAGGTCGACCTCACCCTCGTCGCCACTGGTGGCCACGACCACGACCTTCATCCCGGCCAGCACCGCCGAGGCGGCGTTGGTGCCGTGCGCGCTGGCCGGGATCAGGCAGATGTCGCGCGCGTTCTCGCCGCGGCTCTTGTGGTAGTTGTGAATCGCCAGCAGTCCCGCGAACTCGCCCTGGGCTCCGGCGTTGGGCTGCAGTGAGACCGAGTCGTAGCCGGTGATCTCGGTCAGCCAGCGTTGCAGATCGGCGATCAGCTCGGCATAGCCGTCGAACTGCCCCACGGGGGCGAAGGGGTGGATGTCGGCGAAGCCCGGGTTCGTGACGGGTTCCATCTCGGTCGTCGCGTTCAGCTTCATGGTGCAGGAGCCGAGCGGGATCATCCCGCGGTCCAGGGCGTAATCGCGATCGGAGAGCCGACGCAGATAGCGCAGCATCGAGGTCTCGGAGTGATGGCTGTTGAACACCGGGTGGCTGAGGAAGTCCGAGGTGCGGGCCAGGTTGGCCGGAATCGCGGTGGCCGCGCGGGCTGGTTTGAAGCCGGCTAGTTCGACGCCGGCAGCCTCGACCCCGGCCGGGTCGACGCCGAACGCGGCCAGCACCGCGCCCAGGTGCTACTCGCTGGTCGCCTCGTCGCAGG
>JAOPUY010000573.1 GCA_025963265.1 Frankiales bacterium
GCCCAACGCATCTTCGACGCCGAATTGGCGTTGGCCAACTGCGCGCGGTTCGCCGCGGCGCTGGCCAACACCGGCGCCGACCCCACGGTCCGCGAGCACGGCAAGGCGGCGCTGACTGCGGTGCTGGGCGATGACTGGCAGGCCGAGGTCGCGTTGCTGCGCGGCTACCGGGGACCCACGACCCGGGCCACCGTGTTGGCGCGGCGACTCGGAGCCTCGATCGAGGGCTACGGAACGGCGCGCCAACGATTGGCGGAGGCGATCGAGCACCGGCTGGCCGGCCAGCCGGACACCTCGCCCGACGCGGTCTTCACGCCGGCGGTCGAGCTCACCGCGGGCTTCCTGCCCGGCTCGGTCGCGGTGAGCGCGGCGGCCTCGACCACCCCGGGCCGCGGCGGGCTGCTCGACCGGTCCGCGATGCCGCCCTACCTTCGGGCCGCCATCCAGGTCGCGGTCGCGACGAGCATCGCCATCGTCATCGGGGACGCGGTGTCCGGGTCCCGGCTGTACTGGGCGGTGCTGGCGACCTTTCTGGCCTTCATGGCCACGACCAACTCGGGCGAGCAGGCGCGCAAGGCCCTGTTCCGGGTCACGGGTACGGCGATCGGGATCGTGCTCGGCGACCTGCTGGTCCGGGTGACCGGCGGCCACGTCTGGTCGTCCCTGTTGATCGTGTTGGTGGCTTTGTTCTTCGGCATCTACCTGATCCGAGTCAACTACACCTTCATGGTCATCGGCATCACGGTCACCATCTCCCAGCTCTACGCCCAGCTTGGCGAGTTCAGCTGGAACCTGCTGCTGCTGCGGCTAGGCGAGACGGCGATCGGGGTCGGTGCGGTGATGGTCACCGTGCTGCTCATCGTCCCGTTGCGGCCGCAACGCGTGCTGACCGCGGGAGTGCTGCTCTGGTTCCGGGCCTTGTCCACGGTGATCGAGAGCTCGCTGGACCGCTTGACCGACGGTGACGCCGTCGCGCTGCGCCCGGCCGTGCGCGAGCTGGACGCGGCCTACGCGGCTTTGGAGGCGACGGCGGCGCCCCTGCGGACCAGCACCTTCGGGCGGAACTCCGCGCAGCTCAGCGAGATCAGCTCGGTCAGCGCGGCCGCCCGCAGCTACGCGCGCTCGTTGGCCGTCGAAGCTGAATCGGTCGGCTCGATCAGCAGCCCGCCGTTGCGGCGGGCGGCGGCGCAGCTGCGGGAGAGCCTGGCCGCCATCGACAATCGGATCGCCACTGGGCAGAGCGGTGAGTACCTCCGGGCGGCCTCGCTGATCGAACTCGCCTCGCAGTCGGTCGGCGGCGAGGCGGACTCCGACGCCGAGCTGGCGCAGCGCGACTTGACGCTGCTCGACGGGGCGCTGGCCCGGCTGGCGGCCGCGCTGCAGATGGCGGTGCGCGATCACGACACCACCGAGACGCAAACCCCGGCTGAGCCGATTGAGGCCGGCCGCGCTTGAACCGGCCACACTTGCGCCGCCCACGCTTTAAGCTGACCGACATCGAAGCTGGCCGAGATTGAGGCTGGCCGAGATTGAAGCTGGCCGAGATTTTCTCGGTTTGTGGGCCAGCGGTGTCGATTCGCGGGCTGGCCGTTCGTAGTACGGGTAGAGCATCGGCAATCGGCCGGGCGGAGCGAGGGAGAACGTCATGAGGCAATACCTGTTGTCGGTTCACATGGTCGAGGGCCAGGAGCCGCCGAGCGAGGCCACGATGCAGCAGATGTACGGCGACGTCGACGCCTTCAACAAGCAGCTGGTGGCCGATGGCCGCTTCGTGTTCGCCGGCGGCTTGCTCGGCCCGGAGACGGCGACCGTCGTTCGCAGCGAGAACGGCAAGGTGCTCACCACCGACGGGCCCTTTGCCGAGTCGAAGGAGCAGATCGGCGGCTTCTGGGTCGTGCTGGCTGAGGATCTGGACGCGGCGTTGGCGGTGGCGGCGAAAGGATCGGCCGCCTGCCAGGGCCCGGTCGAGGTTCGACCGTTCCAGGAAGTGCCGGCGGAATAAGCCGAATCGCCGAGCGCTCGTGAGCACTAGCCAGGACGGCTGAGTCTGGATGGGACCAGCTGAGGAGGTCGCGGCCGTCTTCCGCGCGGAATACGGACGCTGCCTCGCCACCCTGATCCGGTTCCTCGGTGACATCAATCTCGCCGAGGAAGCGGTTCAGGAGGCGTTCGTCATCGCGCTTGAGCGGTGGCCGCAGACGGGGACGCCGCCCAACCCGGGGGCCTGGATCACGACGACCGCCCGCAATCGAGCCATCGACTACCTCCGACGGGAAGGATCGCGCGATGAGCGCCAGGCCCAAGCCGCGTCGCTGCAGGCTTCCGAGCCCGATCCAGGCGCTGAGGAATGGGCTCCGGTGAGCGATGACCGGCTGCGGTTGATCTTCACCTGCTGCCACCCAGCCCTAGGCGCCGATAAGCAAATCGCGCTGACCCTGCGGCTGCTCGGCGGGCTGCAAACGCCGGAGATCGCCCGGGCCTTCCTGGTCCCGGAGGCGACGATGGCGCAGCGAATCGTCCGGGCTAAGCGCAAGATCGCGGCCGCCGGAATCCCATATCGGATTCCCTCCGAGGCCGAGCTGCCCGAGCGGTTGAACGGCGTGCTGAGCGTGATCTACCTGGTGTTCAACGAGGGTTACACCGCCTCCAGCGGGGCCGAGCTCACCCGCGAGGACTTGTGCGCGGAGGCGATTCGGTTGGCCCGGGTGCTCGTCGAGCTGATGCCGGACGAGCCCGAAGCGGTCGGGCTGCTCGCGTTGCTGCTGCTGATTCACGCGCGGCGGCCCGCCCGAGTCGACGCCGCCGGCGGCCTAGTCCGGTTAGGCGAGCAGGATCGCGGCTGCTGGGATCGTTCGCTGATCAGCGAGGGCCATGAGTTGGTGCGAGCCTGTTTGCGGCGCAACCAGCCCGGGCCCTACCAACTGCAGGCGGCGATCAACGCGGTGCACGCCGACGCGGGGACCGCGGCCGACACCGATTGGCGCCAGATCCTCGCCCTCTACGACCAGCTGTTCGCTCAGCTGCCGACGCCGGTGGTCGCGCTCAACCGCAGCGTGGCCGTGGCCGAGGTGGCCGGACCCCTGGCGGCGCTGGAGATTCTCGATTCACTCGAGCTGAGCGGCTATCACCTCTACCACGCGACTCGGGCCGATCTGTTGCGGCGGCTCGGGCGCGAGTCTGAGGCGACGCTGGCCTATGACGCCGCGCTCGCCGGGACGACCAACGAGGCCGAACGCGCGTTCTTGCGCCGCGCGCGGGGCGAAACCGCCCGGGGTGCGTCCAGCTAGGCTCGTCCAGCTCGAGGCGGTAACTCGGTTAGGCCCGCTAGACCAAGACCTGGCCGAGCGTCACATACGCCGCCCACGGGGTATGCGGCCTGCGACCGTGGCCCGGGTCCACCCCGATGATCCGACCACCGCTCACCGTCGCGTACTCATGTCCGGCCTCGCGATCGGCGCGCATCAGCCGAGCGACCGCGGCCGAACTGCGCACCCGCCCCTTGGCGTCGATCACCCGCGAGTGTCCGTGCAGCTGGCTGAACGGCACCGGTCGCCCGCCGACCCAACTGGGGATGAGCTCGCTGCCCGCGGCCGCCCAGACCGGTCCGGCGGTCAGGTTCGGGGCGCCACCGCCGAGCATCTGACCGGCGTAGAACAGCACGCCCTCATGGGCGCCGATGAAGGAGTTGAGCGCCCGTGCCGCGTCGGCGGCCGTGGCCGGCGAGTCCAGGGCCTGCCGCCAAAATCCCTCGGTCAGGCCAGCGTGGGTGACCAGGAAATCCTCGCCTGCGGCGCGAAAGGCCACCGCGGCCCGAAGTCGGCCAGTCGACCACCACTCCCGGACCGCCGCGGCCGCCGCCGCGCCGATCGTCTCGGGCCACTCGAAGTCCGGCTCCCGCAGGTAC
>JAOPUY010000604.1 GCA_025963265.1 Frankiales bacterium
GGCGTGGTCGGGCATCGTGATGGTGTGCAGCAGCGTGCCGGTGGTCCGGTACTGCAGCCGCTGATCCCTGATCACGATCAGGGCGGGCACGGTGGTCGGGGCCGTCGGCGCGCCCGAGGCGACCACCGACTTCCCGCTGGGACGCGAGGACGGCTGCGGCTCGCCGTGCGCGATCAGCAGCACCGCCACCGCGAGCAGCGCGGCCACCCCGAATCCCGGATGGGTCGTCCATCGGGGCAATCCGAGTCGGACGCGGCTGGGGTGGCGAGGTTCAATCATTCTCCGCGCAGCTTAGCGAGCCACCCTCAGACGGTGAGCGAGGCGACCGCCTGGGACGGGGTCAGGGGCAACCAGATCTCGACCAGCAGTCCGCCCGAGGGCAGCGCCTCGGCCCGGATGTGCCCGTGGTGGGCGTCGACAATGGCCCGGACGATCGACAGTCCCAGCCCGGCGCCCCGCTGCGAGGTGCGGGCGCGGCCGCCTCGGCGGAAGGCGTCGAAGAGCCCCTCGACCTCCTCGGGCGCCACCACCAGCCCGCTGTTGGACACCGCGATGCGGGCCAGCGAATCCGGCGGTCGGCCGACGACCGAGGTCTCCAACCGCACCCAGCCCTCGGGGACGTTGTACCGCACCGCGTTCTCGACCAGGTTGCCGATCACCCGCTCGAGCAGTCGCGGGTCGCCGGTGGTCAGGATGGTCTCGCCGTCGATCTCGATCTGGATGCCGCGGGCGGCCGCCTCGGATTTGGCGGCCGAGATCGCGTTCGGGATCAGGTCGTTGATGGTGACGGCCTCGGACAGCTCGAGCCCCTGGCCCTCGCGGCCCTGCAACCGGGCCAGCGCCAGCAGCGCGTCGGCCAGCCGTTGCGCGCGGTTGGTCGCGTCCCGCAGCACCTCCCCCATCCGGCGCAGGTCCTCGACGCTGGCCTGCGGATCGGACAGGGTGACGTCGAGCTCGGTCTGGATCACGGCCAGCGGGGTGCGCAGCTCGTGGCTGGCGTTGGCCACGAAGCGTCGCTGGCTGGTGAAGGCGGCGTCGAGGCGGCCCAGCATGTCGTCGAACGTGTCGGCCAGCTCGCGCAGCTCGTCGTCCGGCCCGCCCAGGGCGATCCGCTCGCTGAGCGTCTTGGTCGAGAGCTGGCGGGCGGTCGCGGTGATCCGGGCGACTGGCCGCAGCGCCTGCCGGGCCAGCAGGTAGCCGCCGATCGAGCCGATCAGCACGATGATGCCGAAGTAGAGCAGGCCGTTGTTCAGCAGGTACGTCAGCGAGTTGTGGCGAATGATGTTCTGCGCCAGCACCTCGTTGTACGTGTGCGTTCTCCCGTCCGTCCCGGTGAAGGTGACCTCACCGGTGGGGAACAGCGGATTGGTGGTTCGCTTGAGGGCCCGGTCGAGCAGGATGTAGGAGGTCAGCAGCAGGGCAGCACCGATCAGCAACACCAGCGCGCCGTATAACAGCGCCATTCTGATGCGCAGGGTGGGCTGCACCAATCTCACGAGTCGGTCGAGCCCCCGTCGGCGGCCGCGCTGGCCTCGACCTCGGTGACCAGCGTCGGGTCGACTCGGTAGCCCGAGCCCACGACCGTCTCGATGATCGCCGGCTCGCCGAGCTTGCGACGCAGAGTCATCATGGTCACCCGCACTGTGGTGGTGAAGGGGTCTGCGTGCTCATCCCAGACCCGGTCCAACAGTTCCTCACTGGAGACAACGACGCCGGCGGCCGAAAGCAACGTCTCCAGCACACCGAACTCTTTGCGGGTCAGGTCGACGTTGCGATGACCGCGGATCACCGTCCGCTTCGCCGGGTCGAGCACCAGGTCGCCGGCCTGCAGCACCGGCGCCGACGGCGGCGTGGACCGCCGTCCGAGCGCGCGAACCCGGGCCACCAGCTCGGCGAAGGCGAACGGCTTGGCCAGGTAGTCGTCGGCGCCGAGGGCCAGCCCCTCGACCTTGTCCTCGATCGATCCGCTGGCGGTGAGCATGATGACGCGAGTCAGCACGCCCTCGTCGGTCAGCGAGCGGCAGATCTCATCACCGCTCTTGCCGGGCAGATCGCGGTCCAGCACGACCACGTCGTAGCGCGTGGTGGTCGCCTTGCTGAAGCCGTCGTCGCCGTCGTAGGCGACGTCTACGGCCATGCCCTCACGTCGTAGACCCCGAACGACCGCATCGGCTAGTTGGGTCTCATCCTCGACCACAAGAACGCGCACGCTGTCTCCGCTTCATCGGTTGGCATCGCTGCTCCGCCCTGAACAAGCGGCGAAGATTCCCCCAAAGCCTCTCACGACGGGGCCCGTCGCGAGTTGACCAGCTTAATCGTGTCGTTGCTCGGTGTTAGCTGGCAACTCCGAGGGCGATGGCGAGGTCGACGCCGAGGTCGAGTCAGAGGCCACCGATGAGGCCTCCGAGCCGCCGATCACCCCGGCCGCGAACTCGACCGTTCGCCGCGCGATGTTCTGCGGGGTCAGCCCGGCGCGGACTCGGACGTCGGCGACCTTGCCGTGGTCCAGGAACTCCGGCGGGATGCCGAGCTCGCGAGTCGCGACCTTCAGATCGGCCTCGCGCAGCAGTTGGGAGATCCGAGACCCGACGCCGTTGACGACGATTCCGTCCTCGACCGTGACCACCACCTGCGCGTCGGCGGCCAGCCGCAGCAGCTCGGAGGGCAGCGGCGCCACCCAGCGCGGGTCGATGACCCGGACGCGGTAACCCGCTCCGCTGACCCGGCCGGCCGCCTCGAGCACGTCGCCGGCCATCGTGCCGACGGAGATGAGCAACACGTCGACCGGGTCCAGGTCGGGCTCGCGGAGCACGTCCACCTCACCCAGGCGCCGGACGGCCGGAACCTCGTCCGACAGCGGCGTCTTCGGGTAGCGCACGACCGACGGGGCGTCGGAGATCCGGGCGGCGACCTGCAGCGCCGACCGCAGCGTGGCCTCGTCGCGGGGCGCGGCCAGGTGGATGCCGGGCACCACGCCGAGCATGGCCAGGTCCCACATGCCGTTGTGGCTCGGGCCGTCCTCGCCGGTGACACCGGCCCGGTCGAGCACGATGGTGACGCCCGCGCGATGCAGGGCGACGTCCATGAGCAGTTGGTCGAAGGCGCGGTTGAGGAAGGTCGCGTACAACGCCACGAACGGGTGCAGCCCGGCCGCGGCCATGCCGGCCGCCGAGGTCAGCGCGTGCTGCTCGGCGATGCCGACGTCAAAGCTGCGCTCGGGGAACTGGGCCGCGAACGCGCTCAGGCCGACCGGGTCCTGCATGGCGGCGGTGATCGCCACGATGTCGTGGCGGGCCGCGCCGAGCTTCACGATCTCGTCGGAGAAGACCTTGGTCCAGCTCCGGGTCGGCGTCCGGTTGAGTTGCTCGCCGGTCTTCGGGTCGATGACGCCGACGGCGTGCATCTGGTCGGCCACGTGGTTCTCGGCCGGCGCGTAGCCATAACCCTTGCGGGTCACGCAATGCACCAGGACCGGCGCGCCGAACTGGCGGGCCAGGGTGAACGCGTGCTCCAGCGAGGCCAGATCGTGCCCGTCGACCGGGCCGAGGTACTTCAGTCCCAGGTCCTCGAACATGCCCTGCGGAGCGAGCAGGTCCTTCATGCCCCGCTTGAAGCCGTGCAGCGCGTCGTACAGCGGCGGCCCGACGACCGGGGTGCGGCCGAGGGTCCCCTTGACGTTCTTGAGGACTCGTTCGTAGCCGGGACGCAGCCGCAGCCCGGCCAGGTGCTCGGCCAGGCCGCCGATGGTCGGCGAGTAAGAGCGGCCGTTGTCATTGACGATGACGACCACCGGCCGCTTGGAGGCGGCGATGTTGTTCAGCGCCTCCCAGCACATGCCGCCGGTCAGGGCGCCGTCGCCGACGACCGCGACCACCGGTCGCTGATCGCCCCGGACGTCGAAGGCCTTAGCCAGTCCGTCGGCGTAGGACAGCGCGGTGGAGGCGTGCGAGTTCTCGATCCAGTCGTGCGGGCTCTCGGCCCGGCTCGGGTAGCCGGACAAGCCGTCGGTCTGGCGCAGCGAGTCGAAGGCGTCGCGGCGGCCGGTGACGATCTTGTGGACGTAGCTCTGGTGGCCGGTGTCGAACAAGATCGGCTCGGCCGGCGAGTCGAAGACCCGGTGCAATGCGAGGGTGAGCTCGACCGCTCCCAGGTTGGGGCCGAGGTGGCCGCCGGTCTTGGAGACTTTAGCGACCAGGAAGTCGCGGACCTCGGTGGCCAGAGAGTTCAGCTGTGCTGAGTTCAGCCGGCGCAGATCTGCAGGACAGGACACCTGACTCAGTACGGAACTCACAAGGGTCGAGGGTACTGGCAACCGGCTGGCAAAGCTTCGCGGCTGGGCCGGTGACCGGGACGTAGTACCGCAATGCACTCGACGTGGTGGGTCATCGGATAGGCGTCGTAGGCGGTCAGGTCGGTGAGTTCCCAGCCTGCCTCGATGGCGACGCGCACGTCGCGGGCCAGGGCTGCCGGGTCGCACGCAACGTAGACGACGGTGCGGGGATGGTCATCGAGGATGGCGCGCAGCACCTCCGGCCCGGCCCCGGTACGCGGCGGGTCGAGGACCACGACATCGGGATGCGGCTCGGCCGCGGCCCGGCGCACTTCGTCGGCGTTGATGGGTTGTCGCCGCACCAGCGACCAGGGCAGGTCGGCAAGGTTCTCGGCCGCTGCATCGACTGCGGCTCGCTCACCCTCCAGCCCCAGCACGGTGCCGGTCACTCCGACCGCCTCGCCGAGCGCTGCGGTGAACAGGCCGGCGCCGGCGTAGAGATCCAGCACCCGCTCCCCCGGTACCAGCGCTG
>JAOPUY010000611.1 GCA_025963265.1 Frankiales bacterium
GGGGGTCGCGGCTGACGATTTCGTAATCGGCGACGCTGGTGGCAAGGCGCAATCCGAGCATGCGGGCTACCGCTGCGGCCTGGTCGACCGGCACGCGCACGGGCGCGTAGCTGCCGAGCAACGGCAAAAGGTCCGGCCGATCGACGACGACGGCCCGATCGCGCTTCACCACACCAGCTGGAGTGCAGACGAGATCCGGCGGCTCCTGATCGCTGGGCTGGTCTTTCAGCGCTTCGCTGATCAGCACAGCCGCGACCGCCAGGTACAGGCGGCGGGCGTGTGCCCAATCCAGCGCCCGACCCGGATCGGCGACGCGGTCGAGCAGGTCGTACAGATCGGCCGGCTCGGTCAGCGCGGCGGCGTTGGTGCGCACTCCGATCGCCGCGAGGAAGTCTGCGTCGATTCCCGGGGGCGCCGCATCGAAGAGCGCAGAAAGCTCGCCGGGCAGGGCCGTCTCGCCGGGGAGGAGCTCGCCGGGCATCACGGGATGGTTGGCCAGCCACCAGCGTGTGTAGGGGGAACCGAGAACGTCAGCGCGCAGGTCCTCACCGGCCAGGACCGCCAGCGCGTCGGGCCAGCGCACCAGCTCGAGATCCCTGATCGCGACGAAGGTCATGGCGACGGGGCCGGTGTCCGCGGGCAGCTCGGCTATCCAGTCGTCCGAGCCATCGAGCTCGAGCAGGAGCGGCTCGTCCGGGTCCAGCAGCACATCTTCGGCCCGAAGCACACCGAAGCTGCGGAGCACTCCCGCGGCCTCGAGCACTTCGGGGTCGTACGCAGCCGCAACATCGCCGGCGAGCTCCCCGAAAGGACCATCCGGCTTGACGACGCGAGCGAGCGGTCCGCCGGGTAGCAGCAGTTCGGCGGCGGGCCAGAGGTCGCCGTCGTCGCCGGGCAGGAGCAGGCGCACGCCGAGGTCGTCGGGGATGGCTGTGAAGTTCGGGGCCAGAGCGGCGACCAGCGCCAGCGCCGCCTCATACGGGATGTCGTCGTCGGTGATCGCCGGGTCAGCGAGCAGGACGGCCGGGTCCGCGGGTGTCGCCCCGAGGCTGAGCAGCAGCTCCCCGGCGGCACCGGAGGACACGTCGGGATGGGCGAGCCGCAGCGCGAGCCCGGTCAACGCCGCCGCGTCCAGATCCCGGCCCGGGACAAGGACGCCGCGGGGTCCGGTCACGGTGCGACCGTCGGCCAGCGGGACCGGCAGTGCTGCCAGGGCGTCGCGATCAGAAATGGTCGCGAGGGCGGGGTAAAGCGCCGCCCACCACTGGGGCGGCCGGGCCAGGCCGGCGAGCATCTCGACGAGTTCACCGGCACCGATCTCGCGCACGCCCAGCACCCGCCGTGCCGCTGACCAGCGGGGACTCGTGTAGCTCAGCGGCAGCAGCGCCGGAATGTCGCCCGAAAGCAGCTCGCTGACGGCGTCGCCGGCGGGCCCGAGGTCCAGCAACGCGGCGTCGGCCCCGCGGCGGTTGCCCGGCAGCATCCGGGCCTCGGGAAGCAGGCCGCGCAGGGTGTCGGTGATCGCGGCGTCGACCGGACCGGCGGCCAGTCCGGTGGGCACCAGCCTCAGATCACCGGTGCGTTCGGCGAGCTCGACGATCGCGTGGGCGATGTCCTCGAGCAACATGTCAGCGAGCGGCCCGGGAGCGACCCTGCGCCGGCCCGGATCCACCGGCAGTGAGCCGATGACAAACGCGGGAAGTGAGAGCGGCTCATCGGTCGGCTGCGGCGCGCGAAGCACCTGCGCGATCCCCTGGGGCCACGCGCCTTCGGGAGTCAGAACGCGCACCTCGTAGCTGTCGCGGGCCTGCTCCTCGACCCCGCGGGTGGCAAGCAGCGCCGCCGGAATCGCGCCGCGGTGGACCACGCCGTTCCAGCGCTCGCCGTCGAGGATCGCGTCGGGGCCGTCCCACTCGCAGCTGAAGACGCGAGTCTCGCCCTGGGAAACGACATCGACCACCACCTCGCCGAGCGCCGGCAGCACCAGGAGCAGGGTCGGGTCGAGCGCGTCGACGAGCTGGCGCGCGATCGGCAGCGTCTGCGGTGTCAGCGGCAGCCGGACGACGGTGTCATAGCCGGGAGGCACGGGCCGGCCGTCGATCGGCCCGGCCACCGGAAATGGCAGCCGCAGCACCGGCACCTGGCCACCGCGCTGGCGCAGCTCGCCGTCGAGCGCAGAAAGCTCAGCAACGGCTTCCTGAGTGAGCGCTTGAGACCACCGCACCCCGCCTGAGCTGCTGACCAGCTCCGGCGCTGACGTCACGCTGAGCACCGCGGTGAAGCCGACCCCGAAATGCCCGACGCTTCCAGCCGCACGCTTGGCCGAGGCCCGCAGCGTGGACGCGGCCAGAACACCGGCGGCGGTCAGCGCAGCACCGGTATTGGCGACCTCCAGCAGCGTGTCCGTGAGCCGGACCAGCACGCGGGCGCGAATTCCGGCTTCGGCCGCGGCGTCAGCGGCGTTCTGCAGCAGCTCGACGAGGAGCCGGTCGCGATACGCCCCGAGGACAGCGTCTTCCTCGGCGTTGGCGTCCTCACGAAAGCGTGCCGGGGAAGCAGCCCAACCGGCGAGGACCGCCTGGCGCACGGCCCCAGTACCAAAGGGATCGGTACCAAAAGGATCAGGACCAAACGGGTCAGGAGTGACCGTAGGAATCCTCGTCGGTGCCTGCGGCGGCCTCTGCGCGCTCTACGGCTCCGGGGGCGTGGTGCAGCATGGCGCCGACGTCCTCGACCGCGTCGTCATCCAGAATCACCGGCTGCGGGTGGGCCGAAGGCAGTACGAGGGCTTCGGAGTGTGCGCCGCAGCCATGGTCGTCGGCGACCACGGAGGCATCGTCCGGGGCGTACTCATTGGTGCAGACACCGAAGAGCTGACCGAGGCCGCCGACCAGCCGGACGTAGAACCCGCAGGTGGCGCACTGGGCCGGCGCGGATTTGCTGATCGGTGCGCTCGGGCCCGGCTCGCCCTCATACCAGCGCGCAGCGGCGACCTCTCGTCCCTCGAGCGACAGCACCCGGGGACGGCCGAGACCCAGCTCGAAGAAGAGGGTGTCGTCGGAAAGCTCTT
>JAOPUY010000046.1 GCA_025963265.1 Frankiales bacterium
GCCGGGGCTCGTCGGCGTGACGATGAGGTCCACCCCGGCGAAGGCCGCCGTGAAGTCCTGCGCGATGAGCGTGCGGACCTTCTGGGCGCCCGCGTAGTACGCGTCGTAGAAGCCCGAGGACAGCGCATAGGTGCCGATGATGATCCGGCGCTTGACCTCCGGGCCGAAGCCGGCGTCGCGGGTCAGCGACATCACGTCCTCGAGGGAGTTCACCCCGTCATCGCCCACCCGAAGCCCGTACCGCACGGCGTCGAAGCGGGCCAGGTTCGAGGAGCACTCGCTCGGCGCGATCAGGTAGTAAGCCGCCAACGCGTAATCGAAGTTGGGGCAGCTCACCTCGACGATCTCGGCTCCGAGCTTGGACAGCGTCTGCACGGCGGCGTTGAACGAGTCCAGCACGCCCTGCTGATAACCGCCGCCGGCGCCGGTGAGCTCGGTGACGATGCCGACCCGGACGCCCCGCAGATCGCCCTGGGCCCCCGCTCTCGCCGCGGCCACCACGTCCGGCCCGGCTTGCGGGATCGAGGTCGAGTCGAGCGGGTCGTGCCCGGCGATCACCGAGTGCAGCAGCGCCGTGTCGAGCACCGTGCGCCCGAACGGACCGGCCTGGTCGAGAGAGGATGAGAAGGCGATCAGGCCGTAGCGGCTGACCGCTCCGTACGTCGGCTTGTGCCCGACGATCCCGGTGACGGCCGCTGGCTGCCGGATCGAGCCGCCGGTGTCGGTGCCGATGGACAGCGGAGCCTCGAAGGCGGCCACCGCGGCGGACGAGCCGCCCGAGGAGCCGCCGGGGACCCGCGAGAGATCCCAGGGGTTGTGGGTCGGGTGGTACGCCGAGTTCTCCGTCGAGGAGCCCATGGCGAACTCGTCCATGTTCGTCTTGCCGAGCATGACGATGCCGGACTCGAGCACCCGTGAGGTCACCGTGGCGTCATACGGCGGGATCCAGCCCTGCAGGATCTTCGAGCCGGACGTCGTCGGCAGCCCTTTGGTGACCACCACGTCCTTCATCGCCAGCGGAACCCCGGCCAGCGGCCCGAGCGCCTCGCCGGCGGCGCGGCGGGCGTCGACCGCCGCCGCGGCTTTGAGGGCTCCGGCCTCATCGACGTGCAGAAAGGCCCGTACTTCGCCGTCGACCGCGGCGATCCGGTCGAGGTGGGCTTGGGCGACTTCGACCGCGCTGGCCGTGCCGTCGGCGATGGCCGCCGCCGTGCTGGCGGCGTCGAGCTCGTGAAGGGCGGACATGGCTATTCCTCCTCGCCGAGGATGCGCGGCACCCGGAACCGGTCGTCCTCGACCGCCGGGGCGCCCGCGAGGATCTCGGCGCGTGGCAGGGACGGCACGACCCGGTCGGGGCGCACGACGTTGACGAGCGGGACCGCATGCGAGGTCGGCGGGATGTCGGCGGCGGCGACCTCGCCGATCCGGGCGACCGCGGCCAAGATCACGTCCAGCTGGCCGGCGAACAGATCGAGTTCATCGTCGGTCACGGCCAGTCGGGCCAGTTTCGCCAGATGAGCGACATCGTCGCGAGTGAGGTTCGTGCGTTCGTCAGACACGACTAGTGAGTCTAGGGCGTCGGGCTCTAGAGTACGTCGCGGGCCGAGCCAGGGTGGGGCCCGATGGATCGCGTGGCCGGTAACCGGCGCCACATCGCTACCCGGGGTAACAGGCAAGATACATCGGGTTGGGAGGATGCAGCCGTGTCGTTCCTTATGAGAGTTGTCCTGCCTGACCGCCCCGGTGCCCTGGGGGCGGTCGCCACGGCGCTGGGCGAAGCCGGCGGTGACATCCTGAGCGTCGACATCGTCGAGCGCACGCCCGGCCACGCGACGGACGACTTGGTGGTGGAACTGCCGGCCGACAAGCTGGCCGACTCCCTGGTGACGGCGGCCTCGAGCGTCGAGGGGGTGCGAGTCGAGTCAATCCGTCCCTACGCCGGCACCATCGACCCCTTCCGCGAGCTCGAGCTGCTCGAGAAGCTGGCGGCCAACCACGACGACGCGACCTCGATCCTGGCCGATGGCGTCTGCCGGCTGTTCCGGGCCAGCTGGGCGCTGGTGCTGTCTGAGCCCGACGGCGAGCACCGCCCGGCCCCGGTGTTGGCTCGCAGCCCCGCCGCGCCGGAGATCGAGGAGCTGGAAACCCCCTGGTGGCCACCTTCGCCGGCCCGGCCGTTGAGCGCGGAAGAGGAGTGGGCGCCGGCTGACTGGGCCGCGCTGGGGACCGAGCTGGCGGTCGTCCCACTCGGCGCGCAAGCGGCGATCTTGGTCGGGCGGCCCGCGCTGCGCTGGCTGGCCAGCGAGATCATGCGCATGTCGCACCTGAGCTCGATCGCCTCCACCGTCTTGGAACCGCGCTGAGCTGCGTGCTTCCAGCCGCGTTCTGGGAGTGAATTACTCGCCTGGACGCGGCGAGAGCGAGCAATTCACGCACGGAACGCCCGTGCCACTAGCCCGCCGGCCCGGCTACTCCTGGGCTGGCTCGGCAATGACGGCAAGCTCGGAGGCGGCTTCCACCCCCTGGGCGAGGAGGGCGTTGAAGCCGGCTTCGTCGAGGATTGGGACCTTGAGCTCGAGCGCCTTGTTGTACTTGGCCGCGCCCGGGGTGTCCCCCACGATCACGAAGGCCGTCTTCTTCGAGACCGAGCTGGCGTTTTTGCCGCCGAGGCCGGTGATCGCCGCGGCCGCCGACTCGCGGGTGTAGCCCTCAAGTGACCCGGTCACCACGATGGACAGTCCGGCCAACGGCTTAGGCCCGTCGTCGACTGCTCGTTCCTCGGCTAGGGCCACCCCCGCCGCCCGCCACTTCTCGACGATCTCGCGATGCCAGTCAACCGAGAACCAGTCCAGCACGGCCTCGGCGATGATCGCTCCGACGCCGTCCGCGGCGGCCAGCTCCTCGGCGCTGGCCGCCGCGATGGCGTCGATGGAGCCGAACTCGCGGGCCAGCTGCTGCGCGGCGGTGGGGCCGACGTGCCGAATCGACAACGCCACCAGCACCCGCCAGAGCGGACGGGTCTTGGCCGCCTCCAGATTGTCGAGCAGCTTCTTGGCATTGGCCGCCAGCTCGCCGTCTTTGCGGGTGAAGAAGGACGCCCGGGCTAAATCGTCAGCGGTAAGGGTGAACAGGTCGCCCTCGTCGGTGACCAGGCCGGCCTGCAGCAACGCGACCGCCGCCTCGTAGCCCAGCACTTCGATGTCAAAGGCCCCACGGCCCGCGACGTGAAAGAGCCGTTCCCGCAGTTGAGCCGGGCACGATCGCTGGTTGGGGCAACGGATATCGGCGTCGCCCTCTTTCTGCGGGGCCAGCTTCGTCCCGCATTCCGGGCAGTGCGTCGGCATCACGAACTCCCGCTCGGAGCCGTCCCGCAACGCGACCACCGGCCCGAGGATCTCGGGGATCACGTCGCCGGCCTTGCGCAGCACGACCGTGTCGCCGATCAGCACGCCTTTGCGCTTGACCTCGGCCGCGTTGTGCAAGGTGGCCAGCGAGACCGTCGACCCGGCGACCTGCACCGGCTCCATGAAGCCGAACGGCGTGACGCGGCCCGTGCGCCCGACGTTCACCCGGATGTCGACGAGCTTGGTGTTGACCTCTTCCGGCGGGTACTTGAAGGCGATCGCCCACCGCGGGGCGCGGCTGGTCGCGCCCAGTTGACGCTGCTTGCCCAGTGAGTCGATCTTGACCACGACGCCGTCAATCTCATGCTCGACGTCGTGGCGGTGCTCGCCGTAGTAGCTGATGAACTCGTTCACCTCGGCCAGCGACGAGACGACCTTGGCCCGAGCCGACGTGGGCAGCCCCCACCCCGCCAGCAAGGCGTACCACTCCGACTGGGCCGCGACCGGCGGACCGCCCTGCACCAGGCCGACCCCGTGCACGACCATCTGCAACCGTCGGGCCGCGGTGATGCGCGGATCCTTCTGCCGAAGCGAGCCCGAGGCCGTGTTGCGGGGATTCGCGTACGGCGCCTTGCCGGCCGCGACCAGCGCGGCGTTCAACTCGGCGAAGCGGGCCAGTGGGAAGTAGACCTCGCCGCGGACCTCAAGCACCTCGGGCAGGCCCTCGCCGGTGAGGCGGTCGGGCACGCCGGCGATGGTGCGCACGTTGCTCGTGACGTCCTCGCCGGTGCGGCCGTCACCCCGCGTGGCGCCTCGCACGAGCCGGCCGGCCTCATAGACCAGGTCGATGGCCAGGCCGTCCACCTTGAGCTCGCACAGGTAGTCGGTCTCGCCGACCTCCTTGGCCGCGCGCTGCGCCCACGCGTCGAGCTCCTCGCCGGAGAAGGCGTTGTCCAGCGACAGCATCCGCTCGAGGTGGTCCACCGGCGTGAATTGCGACCCGAAATCGCCGGCCACCCGCTGGGTGGGCGAGTCCGGGGTGCGCAGCTCGGGATAGCTCTCTTCCAGCGCCTGCACGGCCCGCATCTTCTGGTCGTAGTCGGCGTCGGACAACGTCGGCGCGTCTAGCACGTAGTAGCGATAGGAGGCCTGCAAGAGGACCTCGGACAGCTCAGCGTGTTGTTGGCGTGCGTCGTCGGGAGTCACAGCAGTCAAAATACCGTCATGGGCCGACAACGGCTCAGGTGTCGCGCAGCGACTCGGCCACGTCCCGCAGCAGCGACATCACCCGGCGCGCGTAGCCCGGCGACGCCCCGGCCAGACCGCAGGCCGGGGTGACGACCAGCGCGTCGGCCATCTCCTCCGGCGCGAAACCCAGCCGCTGCCACAGCGAGGTGACCTTGCCGCGCAGCAGATCCAGGCTGATGGCGGCGTCGAGGGCCGGCGCGATGCCCAGCCAGACCGAGACGCCCCCGTCGACCAATTCGCCGATGGCGTCCAGCTGGGGTTTTCCCAGGAGGTCGTAATCGACGGCGATGCCCCGCGCCCCGGCCCGCCGAATCAGTTCGAACGGCACGTCGGGCGCGCAGCAGTGCACCACCGAGCTGCCCTCCCCCGCTGCCGCGAGCACGCTGCCCAGCGCCGTCTCGGCGCGGCCGAGGTCGAGCGAGCGCACCGTGCCGTAACCGGACGGCGTGGGGATGCGACCGGCCAACGCGGCCGGCAGCGACGGCTCGTCCACCTGCAGCACAAGCCTCGTGCCGGGCAGCCGGTTGGCCAAGTCCAGCAGATGCAACTTGACGCCCTCGGCCAGCGAGGCCGTCAGATCGCGGAAGGCGCCCGGATCGGTCAGCACTTTGTGGAGGTTCGGCAATTCGACGCTCGCGCCCAGGGTCACCGGGCCGCAGACCTGGACCTTCAACAATGGCAGGCCGGCGGACCCCC
>JAOPUY010000048.1 GCA_025963265.1 Frankiales bacterium
TTTGGCCGGGACAAGGTCCTCGCCCGTCCGGTCGGCGAGGCGTTCGGCCACCCCGTCCAGGGCTATGAGATCCACCACGGCGTCGTCGAGGTGCTGGGTGGGGAGCCATTCTTGGACGGTTGCACACAGGGCAGCGTCACCGGCACGACCTGGCACGGCATTTTCGAGAACGACGGTTTCCGTCGGGCTTTTCTGGCTGATCTCGCCGTGCGGGCCGGTCGGCGGTTCGTCGCCTCGCCCGACACTTCCTTTGCCGGCCTGCGTCAACAACGGCTGGACGCCTTGGGCGACGCGGTGGCCTCGCAGCTGGACACCGACGCCCTGCTCCGGCTGATCGAGGACGGGCCGCCGCGCGACCTGCCGACGGTGACCATCGGGCTAAGCCATCCCGGCGCGGTCGGATGATCAGGGATTGGCCGATGAGAGGATTGCCCACATGCGCAGAGTGCTGCTGATCGGCGTCGGCGCGGGTGACCCCGAGCTCGTCACGCAGCAGGCGGTGCGGGCGCTCAACACCGTCGACGTCTTCTTCCTCATCGACAAGGGGGAGGTCAAGGACGACCTCATCGCCGTCCGCCGTCGGATCTGCGAGCAGTTCATCGACTCGCCCGGCTACCGTTTCGTCGAAATCCCCGAGCCGCCGCGCGACCGGGACGCCGCCGCCTACGAGGGCGCGGTGCAGGACTGGCTCGACCGGCGGGCCGCCTTGTTCGAGCGGGCCATCGCCGCCGAGCTGGGACCAGACGGCGTCGGCGCGTTCCTGGTCTGGGGCGATCCGACCTTGTACGACGGCACGATCCGCATCATCGACAAGCTGCAGGCTCGCGGGGTCGTCGAGTTCGAGCACGAGGTCATCCCCGGGATCAGCAGCGTGCAGGTGCTGGTGGCCCGCCACCGGCTGCCGCTGAACCGCATCGGCGAGTCGATTCACATCACGACCGGCCGCCGGCTGGCGGCTGGGCTGCCGGAGGAGTTCGACAACATCGTGGTCATGCTCGACGGCGGCTTCGCGGCCCTGGAGTTCACCGGGGCCGATCGCACCCAGATCTACTGGGGGGCCTACCTCGGCACGTCGGATGAGGTGCTGATGTCGGGCCGGCCATCGCCGCCCGCAAGGCTGAACTGCGAGCCCAGCACGGCTGGATCATGGACACCTACCTGCTCCGCCGCACCCCCGCCTAGCACGCAGAAGGGCTAGCGGTCCTCGAGGTCGCCTTCGGTTTCTAGGTAGACCTGGCGCAGGGCGCTCAGGGTGGCGGGGTCGGGCGAATCCCAGAGCTTGCGGTCGACCGCCTCCAGCAGCCGCTCGGCGATGCCGTGCAACGCCCAGGGGTTGGACTTGTCCATGAAGGCGCGGTTTTCCGGATCCAGCACGTAGGACTCGGCGACCTTCTCATACATCCAGTCCTCGACCACGCCCGCGGTGGCGTCGTAGCCGAACAGGTAGTCGACGGTGGCCGCCAGCTCGAACGCGCCCTTGTAACCGTGCCGACGCATGGCCGAGATCCACTTCGGGTTGACGACCCGGGCCCGGAAGATGCGCGCCGTCTCCTCCGACAGCGACCGGGTCTTCACGGTGTCCGGCCGGGTCGAGTCGCCGATGTAGGCCCGCGGCGCCCGGCCGGTCAGCGCCCGAACGGTGGCGATCATCCCGCCGTGGTACTGGAAGTAGTCGTCGGAGTCGATGATGTCGTGCTCGAGCGTGTCGGTGTTCTTGGCCGCCACATTGATCCGGCGGTAGGAGGTCTCCATGTCACCGCGGGCCTCGCGTCCGTCCAGGCCCCGGCCGTAGGCGTAGCCGCCCCAGGTCGCGTAGACCTCGGCCAGGTCGGCGTCATCGCGCCAGTTGCGGGCGTCGATCAGCGGCAGCAGTCCGGCGCCGTAGGAACCGGGCTTCGAGCCGAAGATCCGGGTGGTGGCGCGACGCCGGTCCCCGTGCTCGGCCTGATCGGCGCCGACGTGGGCCCGGACGTAGTTCTGCTCGTCCGACTCCGCCAACCCGGCGGCCAGCGTCACGGCGTCGTCGATCATCGAGACGACGTGCGGGAAGGCGTCGCGGAAGAAGCCGCTGATCCGAACGGTGACATCGATTCGCGGCCGACCGAGCTCGGCCAGGTCGATCGGCTCCAACGCGCTGACCCGGCGCGAGGCCTCGTCCCAGACCGGGCGGACGCCGAGCAGCGCCAGCACCTCGGCGATGTCGTCGCCCGAGGTGCGCATGGCCGAGGTGCCCCAGACCGACAGGCCGACCGAGCGCGGGTACTCCCCCGTCTCGGCCAGGTAGCGCGCGACCAGCGAGTCGGCCAGCCCCTGGCCGGTCTCCCAGGCCAGCCGGGAGGGCACCGCCCGCGGGTCGACCGAGTAGAAGTTGCGGCCGGTCGGCAGCACGTTGATCAAGCCGCGCAACGGCGAGCCGCTCGGACCGGAGGGGATGTAACCGCCGCTGAGGGCGTGCAAGGTGTTGGTGAGCTCGTCGGTGGTGGCGGCCAACCGCGGCACGATCTCACTCGCCGCGAAGTCCAGGATCTGGCCGACCAGAGCGTTCGGCTCGCCCAGCACGGCCAGCGCGACGTCGGCCCCGGACGCGGCCCAGTCGGCCTCGTCCATCGCGATCACCAGCGCGCGGGCCTGGGCTTCAAAGGCATCAGTGGCGTTCAGGTTCTCCTCGCCCTCGGTGTGGCCGAGAGCCTCGCGCAACCCGGGCAGCGCCTGGGCCTCGCCGGCCCACATCTGCCGGGCCCGCAGCATGGCCAGCACCAAGTTGACCCGGGCCTCGCCTTGCGGCGCCGCGCCGAGGATGTGCAGGCCGTCGCGGATCTGGGCGTCCTTGATCTCGCACAGCCAACCGTCG
>JAOPUY010000095.1 GCA_025963265.1 Frankiales bacterium
GGCGTGGTTCAAGGCGGCGCAGTCCGGGCACAGCTGGTGGTAGAAGGCGTCGACGAGCTGGTACTTCTGCTTGCAGATGTAGCAGGAGCGGGCGGTGATCAGGGTGCCGGCGAGCGCGCCGGCGGCGTTGGAGACCAACGCGATGCCTTGGGTCTCGTCGTCGATCCGGTTGGGCGAGCCGGTGGCGGTCGCGGCGACGACGGCTTTGTCGGCCTCGGCGATCGCGGCTCGGATTTCCAGCCGGCGCTGCTTCTTGACCGCCTTGAACATCTTGGCCGTGGCCCGCCGCACCAGCACGTAGTCGGGGTGGTCCTCGGGGACCTCCTGCATCTGGTCCAGCACCCGCAGGCAGGTCGCCAGCTGCTCAGGGTCGATGCCGGCTGCGTCTGTTTGCACTCTGCAGAGTCTAGGCGAGCCGCGTGAGCTCGACGATCACCCCGAGGCTGGAGGACTTGGGGCCGGAGTACATGCCCTTGAGCGGCGAGACGTCGTCGTAGTCCCGGCCGCGGGCGACCGAGACGTGCTGCTCGCCAACCGGCTTGCCGTTGGTCGGGTCATAGCCAGCCCACTCGCCGTCCCACCACTCGACCCAGGCGTGGCTCTCGCCGGCGACCGTCTCGCCGATCTGCGCGGAGGAGTTGGGGTGCAGGTATCCCGACACGTAGCGCGCGGGCAGGCCCAGGGACCGCAGCATGGCCAGGATGATGTGCGCGAAGTCCTGGCAGACGCCCTTGCGCTCGGTCCAGGCCTCCATCCCCGAGGTGTGGACGCCGGTGGCGCCCAGGCGGTACTCCATCTGACTGCGGATGAGCTCGACGCAGGCCACCGCCGCCTCGCTTGGACTCAGCCCGTCCGCGGTTTGGCGGGCCAGGCCCTTCAGCTCCTCGTCGGGGTCGGTGCGCGGGGTGAAGGAGAGCCATTCGGCGTAGCGGTCGCAGACCACCTCGTTTCGCAGGTCCTCCCACGACAGCTCGGGCAGCGCGTCGGGGTCGGGCTTGCGCAGGCCGGTCTCGACGACGCTGTTCGCGGTGACCACCAACTGGCTGTGCCTGGTCTGGATGTCGAAGGAGGTGACCTGAGTCCCCCAGTAGTCCCGGTAGCGGAACGTGCTCGCGCTGGGGGTGATGTCGACGCGGGACTCCAGCGTGGTCTGCGTCGAGTCGGTCAGCGGGGTCATCCGGGCCTCGTTGAAGGACGCGACCACCTCGCCCTCATAGGAGTAGCCGGTTCGATGCTGCACTCGCACTCGCCAAGTCACCTATGCCCCCTTTCCTACCCACTCGATGACGGCGTGCGGGAAATACCGGGTGCCCAGCGCCGAGGTGGCCTCGGCGCAGGCGGACTGAATCGACTCCAGGTAGCCGGGCAGGTCCGAGAGCATCTCATCGACCCCGCGGAACTCCAGCCCGGTCCGGGCCCGCCCCAGCAATCGCCGCGCGGCGTCCTCGGTGCCGACTCGGCTCTCCTCCCCGCGGTCCAGCACGCTGATCCGGTCTTCGGCTCGTTTGAGCGCGAAGAACATCGAGCGCGGGAACAGTCGGTCGAGCAGCAGGAACTCGGCCGCTGTGCGATCGCTGACCCGGCCGCGGTAGGTCTTCAGGTAGGCCTCATTCGCGCCGCAGGCTCGCAGCAAGGTGGTCCAGGTCGGGCCCATCACGCCGCTGGCCACCCGGGTGGTGATCAGCCGGGCTGTCATGTCGACCCGTTCGATGCTGCGGCCGAGGTCGAAGAACAACCAGCCCTCGTCGCGCGACATCGTCGAGTCGGCGACCCCGCTGGCCAGCGCAGTCCGCTCGCGGACCCACTGGAAAAAGCGGTGCGGACCCATCCGCTCGGCTCGACGGAGCTGATCGCTCAACTCGAGGTTGGTGAGGTTGAGCGCCTCCCAGAGCTCGGAGGAGACCGAGTCCCGCGCGCTGCGGGCGTTGGAGCGGGCCGCGGCCAGCGCGCCGGTGATGGAGCTGGGCGCCAGCCGGTCATAGGCCAGCTGCTGCAACACCTCGCGGACGCCGACCGGGCCGCCGTCGTCGGGCATCGGGCGGCCCATCACGTCGAACAGGGACCGGCAGGCGTCGGCCTCCACCGCCGCGTCCTCGAGGATCTGCTGGAGGTAGATGTCGAAGATCCGGGCGGTGTCGTCGGCGCGCTCGATGTAGCGCCCGATCCAGAACAGCGATTCGGCGATTCGGCTCAGCATCGGCTGCTCCTCACTGTTGCTGTTGCTGTTGCTGTTGCTGTTGCTGGCCCGCGGCCGCCGCCGGCCCCGGATCGGGACTGCGCATGTTGATCTGCGGCGCGGGCGTCCGGGCGGCCTCGGCGACGGTCTCCTCGATCACGACGGTCTCCTCGACCGGGCTGTCCTCGCCCCCTGCCGCTGCCCCTGACGGCTCCGCGTTCGCGAAGACCCGGGGCTTGTCGAGCACCAGGGTGTCCTTGGAGCCGCCGCCCTGGCTGGAGTTCACCACCAGCGAGCCCTCCGGCAGCGCGACGCGGGTCAGGCCGCCGGGCAGCACCCAGACCGACGAGCCGTCGTTGACCGCGAACGGCCGCAGATCGACGTGCCGGGGTTCGAGCCGGTCACCCGAGAGGGTCGGAACGGTCGAGAGCTGTACGAGTGGCTGCGCGATCCAGCCACGGGGGTCGGCCTGCACACGTTCGCGCAGTGCCTCCAGCTGTGCCGGCGTCGCGACCGGACCGATGACGATGCCCTTGCCGCCCGATCCGTCGACCGGCTTGATCACCAGCTCCGCGAGGCGGTCCATCACCTCTTCGCGGGAGTCGTCGTCCTCCAGTCGCCAGGTGTCGACGTTGGGGATCAGCGGCTGTTCGTTGAGGTAGTAGCGGATCAGATCGGGGACGAAGGTGTAGACGAGCTTGTCGTCCGC
>JAOPUY010000096.1 GCA_025963265.1 Frankiales bacterium
GTTGGTGGTCACCATCGCCTGGACGTCGATGTTGTCCTTCACGGCGACCACCGGTCCGCTGGCCCCCGGGGGCGCGGACTCGCTGGACCACGAGATCATCGCCGCCCGGTCGGGAGCCGCGGCCAGCGCCGACCGATAGCGGCTCAGCCGCTCCGCGGTCGAGGTCATCGTTGTGCTCATCGCGTTGTTGTCCATCGCTTTCGTGGCGGCCGCCCTCACTCGTGCGGCGGCCGCCGAACAGCGATCCGCAGCAGTGCCGCGGCGAGCATATGTCGCGCTGTCAGGGGCGGCAATTACGGTGGACGAGACCGGAGCGGACGGGGTGGAGAGGCGGCGTGCGGGTTGAGCGTGAGGGTTGAGATCGTGGACGGGTCGGTGACCCGCGAGCTCCGCCGCTCGGTGCTGCGGCCGCAGCTGGGGCCGGCTGACCCGCTGCCCGGCGATGAGCTCGCGGAGGTCATCCATCTGGCCGTCCTCTCCCCCGACGGCCAGGCCTGGAGCACCTGCTGGCTGACGCCGGCGCCCTGTCCGTGGCGGCCGGAGGCGGCCTCGGCCTGGCACCTGCGGCAGATGGCGACGGCCGAGTCGCAACGGGGCCGAGGGCTGGCCTCGGCCGTGCTGGCCCGGGCGATCGAGCTGCTGGGCGGTGACACAGGCGGCGACACGGGCGGTGACACAAGCGGTGACACGGGCGGCGACACAGACGATGGGGTCCTCTGGTGCAACGCGCGGGAGCAAGCGGTCGGGCTCTACGCCCGGCTCGGGTTCCGCGGGTGGGGATCGGTGTTCACCGACGAGGGCCACCCGATCCCGCACCTTCGCATGTGGCGCCGGCTCGCCGCCGAGACGAGGTCGGCCCGCTGTGGATAATTGGGGCATGAGAGGGCCAGGCTTCGAGAACATGGCAACGGTGTTAGTCAACCCAGCCGTGCTCGACGACTTCGAACTCGACCTGATGTCGCAGGACTTCCGGGTCTGGACGGTGCACACGACGACCACGTTCGCCGACGCGCCGCAGGCGGCTATGCAGATTCGCCGCGCCCTGATCGACTGGAGCGGGGGTCGCTGGGACCTCGCGGCCGAGTGGACGGTGGTCTGGATCACGTTCGGCGAGAGTTGGCTGGACGGGGACAACCCGATCCCCTGGCCGGCGCACTCGGCCTTGTGGAACAAACTCGCCGAGTACTCCGAGAACGTGCGGTACAACCTCGGGCTGGGCGGCGTGCCCCGGCTGCAGATCCCCCGCGAGTCGCACTGAGGGCTTAACCCGGGGTCAAGCCCACGCGTCGGCCAAGGCCTGCGCCGTGAACTTCCACCCCTCCAGCTGTGCGAGTTCGTCGGGCGAGGGCTCGATGCCGTGCTCGCTCTCCTCGTGCAGGTATCGCTCGAACCAGGTGATCTGGGCCTGAGCAAAGGCGATGAGAGCGGCGATGTCGCCGGCGGCAAGTCGGGGCGGGGCGGGCGGGGAGTTCACGCGGTCAGTCCTCGAGGTCGTCGTACCGGCCGGCCTGCAACCGGTCGTCGATCTCGGCGCTGCCCTCGTGCCCGCGGTGGCTGAAGGCGTCGATCGTCCGGTCCACGAAGCCCTGGGCCAGGCTCAGGGCCAGGTTCGCCTTCGGGTGCTCGACCGCCACGGTCCGCGGCCGGGTGGGACCGGACTGCTCGGCGCCGAGCGCGGAGTCAGCGAGTCGGATCAGCTCCGCCGGGTCGGCCTGGGCCCGCAGCGCGGGAAACACCTCGGTGTTCAGATAGCGGGCGTTGGCCAGCCACTGCTCGCGGATCTGGGTGAGGGTGGCGGTGAACTCGGCCGTGGCCGGGTCGAGATCCTCCAGGCGCCGCAGCGAGTCCTCCACCCGCCGGTGCTCGGCAAACTGCGCGTGCGCGATCTTCTCCCCGTCCACCAGGTTTCGGGCGATGAGCGGATGGAGGTACTGCTCGGCCGCCACGTGGTGTTGCACGATCTCCCGGACGAACTGCGCGGTCTCCACGCGCTCGTCGAAGGCGTCGGTGGTGCCGGCGAGCTTGCCCGCCAGCTCGCCGATCCCGGCCAGATCGCTGTCGAGCACGTCGAGAATCGTCTGACTGCCAGGTGTGGTCATGCCTCGATCTTGCCACCCGCGGCGGTCACAGCTGAGCCATACTGGTCGTGAGGTTAGGATTGCCTTACTTTAGAGATTGTGATGGGCACAGCGCTAGCGGAGGCCGTGCCCAATCTGTTGATCGGGTTGCGCGAGGGCCTAGAAGCCGGGCTGGTCGTCAGCATTCTCCTGGCCGCGCTGAGGAAAACCGCCTCGGACCCCGAATCGGAGTCGGTCTCGACCGCACCCGTCTGGCTCGGCGTCCTGGGCGCCGTGAGCGTCTCGGCCAGCTTCGCCGCCGTGCTCACCTTCTCCACCGATCTACTGAGCAATCGCGCCCAGGAGGCCGTCGGCGGCGTGCTCAGCGTGCTCGCCGTCGGCCTCGTCACTGCGATGGTCTTCTGGATGCGCCGGGCCGCCGCGGGCCTGTCGGCCCAGCTGCGGGGCGAGGTTCAACGGGCCGCCGGCATCGGCGCCGGCGCGCTGGCGCTGACCGCCTTCCTGGCCGTCGGCCGCGAGGGCTTGGAGACGACGCTCTTCCTCTGGACCGCGGTCAAGGCCTCGGGTTCGACCATCGCCCCGCTGGCCGGCGCCGCCGTCGGCCTGGCCAGCGCGGCGACGTTGTGCTGGCTGCTCTACCGGCGGGCGATCAAGATCAACCTCGGCCTGTTCTTCAACCGCACCGCCCTGGCCCTGATCGTGATCGCGGCCGGCGTGCTGGCCTACGGCCTCGGCGACCTTCAAGAGGCCGGCTGGCTGCCGGGCCAACGGTGGCTGGCCTTCGATCTGAGCGCGCACGTCGACGCGAACTCCTGGTGGGCCTCGATCATCACCGGAGTCACCGAGCTGTCGCCGCGGATGACCGTGCTTCAGGTCGTGGCCTGGACGACCTACCTCGCGCTCGTCATCCCGATGTTCGTGCGGGCCGCCGGCCGCAAGCAGGCCAGCCCCAGCTTGACCAACCCCACCCCGACCAACCCCACCCCGACCAAGGCCCCGCGACCGGCGCGCAGCTGGCCGGGTTGGGCGAGTCGGCGGCCGCGGGTGGTCGGCGCGCTGTTGGTCCTGCTGCCGGTCGCGGCGGCGGGCGCCACCATCGCGGCGCTGCCCGGCGCCAACGCGGGAAACGCGACGACGGTGTCGATCACCAAGACCAGCTGCGCCGCCACGTGGGACGCGGCCCAACCCGGCTCGCAGGTCTTCACGGTGGACAACGAGTCCGGCCGCACCGGCGAGATCGACTTGGACAACGCCAGCGGGGCGGTCGTGGGCGAGATCGAGACGATCGGCCCGGCGACCTCGGCTGAGCTGGCCACCACCCTGACCGCCGGGACCTATGACTTCAGCTGCCTGATGTCGGGGCAGCCGGTTCTGACGTCGAAGGTCGTGACGGTCAGCGGCGGGACGGCCCAAGTCGCGCCCCCGGCCGTGCAGCCGACGACAGTCGCCGAGCTGACCGGGCCCAATGACGAGTACGAGCGTTATGCGGCGACTCAGCTCACCGAGTTGGCCGGCGCGACCGGCGATCTTGAGTCCGATCTAGCCCGCGACGATCTGGCCAGCGCCCGACGCGACTGGCTGAGCGCGCAGCTGGACTGGGAGCGAGTGGGCGCGTCCTATGACAGCTTCGGCGCTGCCGGCTTGGCCGTCGACGGCCTGCCGCTGGGACTTCCCAACGGCGTGGCCGACGTCGAGTTCACCGGCCTGCACCGCCTGGAGTACGGGCTGTACCACGGTCAAGACGCGCTCGAGCTGAGCCCGGTGGCGGCCACGCTGGCCAAGAACGTCGCCGCCGTGCAAGCCGCGTTGTCCAGCGACGCGTTGGCCGGCGACCCGACCAATCTGCCCGTCCGCGCGCACGAGATCCTGGAAGACGCGCAGCGCGATCACCTGTCGGGGCTCGACGACGAGGGCGCCGGCGCCGCCTACGCCGAGACCTACGCCGACGTCCAGGCCACCCAGGCCGTGCTGGGCGAGCTCAGTCCGCTGCTCACCCCGCGCGCGCCGACGCTGGTCACCACCCTGGACCAGCAGTTGGCCAACTTGCAGGCGGCGCTGCTGGCCGGCCGGTCCGGCGGCGTGTGGTTGGCGCCGGACCAGCTCCCGCAGTCCGTTCAGGAGGGCGTGGACTCGGCCCTGGGCGCCGCGTTGGAGAGCCTGTCCTCAGTGCCCGACCTGCTGGAGGTGCCGCCGAGCCCATGAGCGTAAGCCGCCGAAACTTTCTCCGCGGGGCCGCTGTCGGCGCCGCCGGGACCGCGCTGACCGGCGGAGTCCTGATTGGCGGTGCTCGGGCCGATGCCCGAGCACCCGGCGGGACGCCGGCGACGGCCGCCGACTACCCCTTTCACGGCGCACACCAGTCCGGCATCCTGACGCCGGCTCCGGGCGCCAAGCAGCCGTTCTCGAGCTTCGCCGCCTTCGACGTCACCGCCGCTGGGCGGGCCGGGTTGACGGGGCTGATGAAGACGCTGACCGACCGCGCGCGGTCCCTGACCACCGGCGGGCCACCGCCGAATCTCGGCATCGGCGCCCCGCCGTCCGATAGCGATGTGCTGGGACCGAGCGCTCCCGCCGACGGGCTGACCGTCACCGTCTCGGTCGGCGCGAGCCTGTTCGACCAGCGATTCGGGTTGGCCGCGGCCAAGCCCCTGCGGCTGACGGCGATGCAGACGTTTCCCAACGACGCTCTGGAGTCCGCCTGGTGTCACGGCGACCTGTTGGTGCAACTGTGCGCCAACAATCCGGACGCCATTCACCACGCGATCCGCGATCTGACCAAGCACACCCGCGGCGCTATGCAGCTGCGGTGGAAGCTCGAGGGCTACGGCTCACCACCGCGACCGACTGGAACCCCGCGGAATCTGCTGGGGTTCAAGGACGGCACGGCCAATCCCACCGGAGCTGACGCGGCCAGTTTGATCTGGGTGCAGGACCAGGCCGAGCCGAGTTGGGCTCAGGGCGGCTCCTATCAGGTGATCCGGCTGATCCGAATGCTGGTCGAGTTTTGGGATCGGGTCTCGATCAACGAGCAGGAGGGGATGTTCGGCCGGCGGCGCGACACCGGCGCGCCATTGGACGGCACCGCCGAATTCGACACCCCGGACTACTCGGCCGACCCGCACGGGCAGGTCATACCGCTAGACGCCCATATCCGGCTGGCTAACCCGCGGACCACCCCCACAGCCGACCAACGACTGATCAGGCGCTCCTACAACTACGATTTGGGCGTCGACCCGAACGGGAACCTGCAGGCCGGCCACATCTTCGCCTGCTACCAGCAGGACCTGCACCGTCAATTCGAGACGATCCAGACCCGGTTGATCAACGAACCTTTGGTCGACTACGTGCAGCCCTTCGGCGGCGGCTACTTCTACGCGCTGCCGGGTGTGCTCGACGCTCAGGACTGGTACGCGCGCCGGCTGCTCAGCTGACCGGTTTCCCGATCTCGTCACAAGCGCCGCTCTTGCGGTACCGCCACGTCGCTGGCTAATGTCCGAACTAACCACGGGCGAGCAACGCGGCCCGCGCTGGCCTCGGCCCGCGATCCCATCGAGTCGCGGGCGACTCGACCCTTCTGGAGTCACCCGCAATCGGACCCGCAACCGGAGAGGTGCGACGTCGACGAGCTACCAGGCATGACCGCCCCGGCGCGGAACGCGCCCCGAGCGGGTGAGCAGGCGGTCCTCGACCACTCCGATTCGCAACCGGCCGGCTCCAGTCACCGGCGTTGGCTCGCGCTGGGCGTGATCGCGCTTTCTCAGCTGACCGTCGTGCTGGACTTGACGATCGTCAACGTCGCGCTGCCGGACGCGCAGAAGGCCCTGTCGATCTCCGACGCCAATCGGCAGTGGGTGGTCACGTCCTACGCTTTGGCGTTCGGAAGCCTGCTCCTGTTGGGCGGACGGATCGCCGATTACTGGGGTCGCAAGCGCTCGTTCATCGTGGGGCTGATCGGCTTCGCGGTGGCCTCGGCCATCGGCGGTCTGGCCCAGTCCGGTCCGCAGCTGTTCGCCTCCCGGGCACTGCAAGGGGTCTTCGGCGCGCTGCTGGCCCCGGCCGCGTTGTCGGTGCTGCAGGTGACCTTCCCGACCGGCCGGGAGCGAGCCAAAGCCTTCAGCGTGTTCGGGGCCGTGGCCGGCGGCGGCGCCGCGGTCGGGTCGGTGGTCGGCGGGATTCTCACCGAGTACGCGAACTGGCGCTGGTGCTTGCTGGTCAACGTGCCGGTGGTGATCATCGCGGTGATCCTGGCCAGCCTGTTCGTCGATGAGAGCCGAGCGCACGGCGACACCCGCTATGACCTGCCCGGAGCGGTCGCGGTGACGGTTGGCTTGGCCGCGCTGGTCTTCGGCTTCACCAAGGCGTCGATGGACGGCTGGGCCGCGCCGACCACGCTGGTCTATCTGGCCGTCGGCGTCCTGGGACTGGTCGTGTTCGTCTTGATCGAGCGCCGCTCGAGCCACCCGCTGCTGCCGCTGAACGTCGTGCTGCACCGAACCCGAGGCGGCAGTCTGCTCACCGCGCTGCTGGCCGGGGCCGGCCTGCTCGGCGCGCTGCTCTTTTTGACCTTCTACATGCAGGTCACGCTGCATTACAGTCCGCTCAAGGCCGGTCTGGCCTCGCTGCCGATGACCGCGGTGTTCGTCGTCGGCACTGGCATCATCGAGCGGGCGATGATGCGCTTCGGCCCGCAAAGCCTGATGATCTTCGGCGCCATCGTCGCCTCGATCGGGATGATCGTGCTGACCCGCATCGGCCTGACGACGCCGTTCTGGAAATGCGTGCTGCCGGGCCAGGTCATCCTCGGCGTCGGGTTGTGCTCGCTGTTCATCCCGCTGTCCAGCGCCGCACTGATCGACGTCGACGACCACGACGCCGGCGCGGCCAGCGGTCTGTTCAACGCGACGCAACAGGTCGGCGGGGCGGTGGGGACCGCGCTGTTCAGCACGATCTACGCGGCGGCAGCCTCGGGATACGTGGCCCAGCACGTCGGTCTGGGCAACGTCGAGGCGCTCTCCCAGTTGCACGGCTACGTCGTCGCCTTCCGCTGGGCCTCGGCGGCGATGCTGCTGTCTGCTTTATCGGCAATCACCCTCATCCGAATAAAACGCGACGACGTCGCGGAAAACGCCGTCCCCGGCGCGTTCTGAGGATGCTTGCCGCACCGGATCTGCACCCGACCAGCAATCGGCGAATTACTGTCCGTTTTTCAACCACTCTCAGAGATGGAGATTGACCTGTGAAGATCGAGGGCGTAGTGGCATTGGTCGCCGGCGGCGGCGGCGGATTTGGCGGCGCGACGGTGCGGCGGCTGCACGCCGCCGGCGCGACCGTCGTGATCTGCGAGTTCGACGAGGCTAAAGGCAAAGCGATCGCGGAGGAGTTGGGCGAGCGCGCGGTCTTCGTGCAGACCGACGTGACCGACGAGGCGAGCGTTCAGGCCGCGGTGGCCCGGGCCGAGTCGCTCGGCTCGTTGCGCATCGCGGTCATCGCGCACGGTGGCAACGCCGGCGGCGGCCGAACTCTGGACCGCGACAACAACCCGGCGGTGCAGGCCGATTTCGCCAAGGTCGTCGGCATCTACCTGCTCGCCAC
>JAOPUY010000126.1 GCA_025963265.1 Frankiales bacterium
GCCTGCGCGTATCCCTCTGCCGCGTGTCCTGCGCCCTGCTCGTGGCGGACGAGGATGTGGCGAACTCTTGTGGAGTCATACAGCGGGTCGTACGCCGGAAGGATCGCTCCGCCCGGAATGCCGAATACCACTTCGGCGCCAACCTCTTCGAGCGAGCGGACCAGTGACTTGGCTCCCGTGACGTCTTCCGGACCCTGAGTCGACATCCCTGTTTCCCTTTCTCGTCGAGCGCTGGTGAAGAACTAGCCGTAAAGCTGGTGAGAACCCGCTAAAAACCCATCAAAAAACCCTCCGTGCCCGGGGCACGAAGGGTGAGCGCGTCTCTGCGATTTTCCGCTGAGCCGCGCTAGTCGATGAGTACGAGGTGCTGCACGAGCAAAACACTACACCGCCGACCGCGGGTCGCTCAACATTTCGGGATCCTGGTCTCGGCTGGTGGGACGACAACCGGGAGCGACTCATCCCGGGCCAGCTGGCAGCTGCGCCTCGTGCTCGTAACTGAGTGCGAAACAGGTGCCGTTCTGTGCAACTACTTGCATTCCGTGACTACTTTGGGTAATCAAATTAACCGGTTTCGTCACTGAGAGTCGTGAGATACTTACTGGATGACCACAAACAGATCCCTAGTCCATCTGGCATCTGCTCTAGCGGTGGCCGCAGCGGCCACCACCGGTGTCGCCCTCACCACCGAGACCGCCGAGGCGAGCACCCCCAGCGCGTCCAACGTCTCGGCCGTCACCCGCGCCGTGTTCAACGCCGTGAACGCCTCCCGACGACAAGCCCACCTGCCCGCGCTGGTCTGGAGCAGTCGACTGCAGCAGAGCGCGCACGCCCACAACACCACGATGGCCGCCAAGAACACCCTGGCCCATCAGGTGGTCGGCGAGCACTCGCTCGGCCCGCGGATCACCGCCGCCGGCGTGCACTGGACGGCGGCGGCGGAGAACATCGGCTGGTCGAGCCAGACCACGCAGGCCGGCGCGTTGAGCATCGAGGCCGCGATGATGGCCGAGCGCGCACCCAACGACGGGCACCGGCGCAACATCCTCTCGAGATCGGTCACCGCGATCGGCATCGACGTCTACTGGGACAAGGCCCACCACAAGCTCTGGTTGACCGAGGATTTCGCCAACTGAGGCCGAACGGCTAGTAGCAGACGGCGCCTTGCGCGGCCGAGCCGACCAGTTTGACGTACTTGTGCAAGACCCCGTAGTCAAAGCGCGGGGCGAGCGGAGTCCAGTTCGCCCTACGGCGGTCGAGCTCGTCGGCGTCGACCTGCAGCTCGAGGGTGCGGTTCGGGATGTCGACGACGATCCGATCGCCGTCGGCGACGAAGGCGATCGGGCCGCCGACCGCCGCCTCCGGGGCGACGTGGCCGATGCACAGTCCGGTCGTGCCGCCGGAGAACCGGCCGTCGGTGAGCAGCAGCACGTCCTTGCCCAGCCCGGCGCCCTTGATCGCGCCGGTGATGGCCAGCATCTCCCGCATGCCCGGGCCGCCCTTGGGGCCCTCCCACCGGATCACCACGACGTCGCCGGCTTTCAGCGAGCCGTCGGCCACCGCGTCCATGGCGGCCTGCTCCTGGTCGAAGACCCGGGCGGTGCCGGAAAAGACGTCGGCGTCGAAGCCGGCCGTCTTCACCACCGCGCCCTCCGGGGCGAGGCTGCCGTGCAGCACGGTGATGCCGCCGGTGCGGTGAATCGGACGGTTGAGCGGCCGGATCACCTCGCCGTCGGGGATCGGCGGCGCGATCTCGGCCAGGTTCTCAGCCAGCGTCCGGCCGGTGACGGTCAGCGCGTCGCCGTGCAGCAAGCCCTCATCCAGCAGCGCCTTCATGACGACCGGGATGCCGCCGATGCGGTCGACGTCAGTCATCACGAAGCGTCCGAACGGCTTCATGTCGGCCAGATGCGGCACCTTGTCGCCGATCCGGTTGAAGTCCGACAGATTGAGCTCGACCCCGGCCTCCCAGGCGATGGCCAGCAGGTGCAGCACCGCGTTGGTCGAGCCGCCGAGGGCCATCACCACTGTGAACGCGTTCTCGAAGGCCTCGCGGGTGAGGATCGTGCGAGCGGTGATGCCGGCGTCGACCAGCCGGACGGCGGCCTCGCCGGAGCGGACCGCGAAGGCGTCGCGGCGAGCGTCGGGGGCCGGCGGCGCGGCCGAGCCAGTCAGCGACATGCCCAGCGCCTCAGCGGCCGAGGCCATCGTGTTCGCGGTGTACATGCCGCCGCAGGCCCCCTCGCCCGGGCAGATCGCCCGTTCGATCTCGTCCAGCTCGTCCCGGGTGATCTTGCCCGACAGGCACGCCCCGACGCCCTCGAAGGCGTCGATGATCGTGACGTCGTTGCCGTGCAGCTTGCCCGGCAAGGTCGAGCCCGCGTAGAGGAAGACGGCGGCGACGTCGAGCCGGGCGGCGGCCATCAGCATGCCGGGCAGGGACTTGTCGCAGCCGGCCAGCAGCACGCCGCCGTCCAGGCGCTCGGCCCGGAACACCGTCTCCACCGAGTCGGCGATGACCTCGCGCGAGACCAGCGAGTAGTGCATGCCGTCGTGGCCCATCGAGATTCCGTCCGAGACCGAGATCGTTCCGAACTCCAACGGAAAGCCGTCGGCCTCGCGGACGCCGTCCTTGGCCCGCTTGGCCAGCCGGTCGAGCGAGAGGTTGCAGGGCGTGATCTCGTTCCAGGAGGAGGCCACGCCGATCTGCGGCTTGCGCCAGTCGTCGTCGCCCATGCCCACCGCGCGCAGCATCCCGCGCGCGGCTGCTCGTTCGACGCCGTCGGTCACCGCGTGCGAGTGCGGCTTGCGGTGGACTGCGGGCTGGGAGTTCGGCTGGTCACTGGTCACAAGCAAGGAGCCTACGACTTCGCCCGTCACAACCGGGACGCCGACGGGCCGCGGGATGAGACCTCGCCTTTCGCCCCTAAGCTGGCGGGCATGGGAGGTCTAGCGCGCACCGTGATCAAACAACCGAACTCCGCGTACCTGATCGTGGGCTTCGTGACGATCTGCGTGACCGCTGTCG